>NZ_JBRKNW010000002.1:0-143525 GCF_053010325.1 Streptococcus sp. P25B114
GTATTTAGGACGTTAAATGAGGTAATCGATAAACTTGAAGAGGTTATTCAAACCTTAACTGCTTATCAACTAAAATCAATTGTACATAGAGACTGGACTTCCGCTATTTTTGATTTTAACTGAGTATTACTTTCTTTGAGCTCGATCACCCACCTGTAGCTATTTTTTTGCGAGTAGGATTGAAGACAAAACTGGACATAGTCTTCAGTATCTTGGAGTGTCTGATGAGTTGGCCAGGTCAGATAGGTAGTCACCTTATCATCTGAAGTCCAGTTTTGGAATACTGATTCAACATCGCTTGCTTGAAAAGGGCGTAAAATCAGACGTTCTGTTTCTAAAATCTGAGTTCCTTTATGTTTCATCTCATTTCCTCCTCAACAATGCCTCAATCCAATCAGGTGCATAGGCAGAAGTACAGCCTTTTGGCACCTTCATATCCGCATAAACAGCCAACTTCTTACCGATTGCAAGGCCTTGTTCAAGGTAGTCAGGATAGGCAACTGCAATTTCTACCAAACATTGATTCATGGTCCATTGGATAAGCGTGTGAGCGGTTTGTAGATGATTGTTTATATAGTTTAGGGTTGCTTCGATTTCTTGATTTGAAGCTAATTTGCCGGCAAAGTATTTGGCGCGGAGGAACCAACCTAGGCGTTGAAAAATAGCATGGTCTTTGGCAAGCAAGTATTCTTCCCAATCCTTGCTGTCTTTTCGTTTGCTGAGAATGATGGAAGCCAGCTTATCAAGCACATTGACCGAAATTTGTTCATTGAGGCAATTCTCTAGGTCAGCTTGGGGAAGCTGGTCAGGCTTAGTCTTAGCCAGTTGAATAGCTAGGTATTGAGCTTCTAGGACACCTGTTTTCCAGAGTGGAGCAAACAAGTCCAATCGATTTTTATAAGCCTTGGCAATACCAGAAATGGCACCCATGGGAACGCCGTAGTAGGGCTGGATTTCCTGAGTTTTAGCATAGCGCTTGAGGGTACCAGCGTGACTAGCGTCTTCTAACTTTTCTAAAATTTCTTGAATAATTGTGTTCATAACATCTCCTAAAAAAACTGGATTGCTCCAGTTTTTCTTATCTTACAACAAGCCACGCTCACGATACCAAACATCCGGTGTCCAGACCCATTTTCTGCTGTAGCTGTCGAGCAAGTCGAAAGCGGCATCAGGTCCCATAGAACCGGCAGGATAGGTGTGAAGGGGGACTTGGTTGGTTTTCCAAAGTTCGACCACACGGTCAATCAAAGTCCAGCTGGCCTTGACTTCTTTCCAGTGGCTGAAGTTGGTCGAATCGCCATTCAAGACATCAAAGAAGAGTTTTTCGTAGGCCTCTGGCGAATTGCCCAGCGCTGTCGCATTGTGGCGGAAATTGAGTTTGGCAGGTGTAAGCGCAAAGCTTGAGCCAACTTCCTTACCATTGATGGTCAAGGCAAATCCTTCGGTCGGCTGGATGTAGATGGTCAATACATTGGCCTCAGATGGCTCGCCGAAAATATCTTCCGTATGCTTGAAGGTAATGGTCACACGGGTACCTTTTTCAGTCAGGCGTTTCCCTGTGCGGAAGAAGAATGGTACGTCGCGGAAACGGTCTGTATCAACAAAGAACACACCGCCTGCAAAGGTTTCAGTTTGCGAGTTTTCAGCAATATTTGGCTCGTCGAGATAAGAAATGTAGTCCTTACCGTCGATGCTACCCGCAGCATATTGTCCGCGAATGAAGTTGCGTTTGAGTTCTTCGTCCGTTTGCTGACGCAAGTTTTGGAAAACCTTGATTTTCTCAGCACGAACGTCTTGTTCCTTAAAACTAGCGGGCTTGTCCATTGCTAGCAAGGAAAGAACTTGAAGAACATGGTTTTGAACCATGTCTTTTAAGGCACCAGAATGGTCGTAGTAGCCCCCACGGTCTTCAACGCCGATAGATTCTGCAAAAGTAATCTGCACATTGTCAATATATCGGCGGTTCCATACATGCTCAAAAATAATATTGGCAAAGCGCACGGCAAAGATATTTTGCACCATTTCCTTGCCTAGATAGTGGTCGATGCGGTAAATCTGGTCTTCGTCGAAGGCATTAGCCAGTTCTTCATTGAGCTTGGTTGCTGTTTCAAGGCTGGTACCGAATGGTTTTTCGATAATCAAGCGCTCAAAACCTTTACCGTTGACAATTTGCTCAGATTTAAGATGCTTAGCAATGGTTCCGAAAAATTCTGGCGCCATAGATAGAAAAAAAATCTTGTTATCCTGAGTGTCGTATTGCTGACCCAAATCTTCCTGCAATTTGCGCAGGGCAACATAATGCTCCGTATCGTTGACATCATGGCTTTGATAGTAGAAATGGCTGGCAAATTCGTGAGCTTGACGTGGTGTATCTGGTAAATCTTCCAAGGATTCGATGACAATCGATTCAAAATATTCCTTGGTCCAAGGACGGCGAGCAGTTCCGATAATGGCGAAATTTTCAGCCAAGTGTCCAGCCTTGTAGAGGCGGAAAAGTGATGGATAGAGTTTGCGTTTGGCGAGGTCGCCACTTGCACCAAAAATAGTAAATAATACGTGTGATGACATAGACAATTTCCAATCTGTTCAGTATAAAGTACATTATAGCATAAATTGTCAGAAAATTCACTTTTTCTTATTATTTTCTTCTTCGGAATCAATTTCTGGCTCTGGAAATTCGACTTTTTCCAGCTGATTAAAGGATGCAAATTCTTCCAGCATCTTATCCAAATCATCTTGTCGTTTGTATGTTATAGCCATACGGCACCTCCATCTTTTTGTCGCTCATTTATCTTCTTTTGCGTCGTTAAGTCATCTTGCCGTATTCTGCGAATAATACTTGCTGTCGCAAGTCTTATTTCAAACCTTGCTCAGCTCACAGGACTATTGAAGCAAATACTAAAAGCAAACTGAATGACTTTGTCCTCATTATACTTTTTTTACCAAAAAATATCAAAATAATGGATAGTCATCCTGATTCAGAGCTTGCTTTAATAACTGGTAAAGGTCTGGATTTCGGCAATAAATGTGGTAGGTGACGCTTGCCTCGTCGTCAGTAAGAGGAATGACCACCCGTTCCTTATCGGTCTTCACTAGGTTGGTCGTGAAGTGGGGTAGGGAAGAATTGGCGACCAGCTCCTGAAAGGCAAAGTCATTTTCCTGGACGAAAAATTTCGACTGGGGCATCTTGTCATAGCAAAGTTGTCTCCAAAAGCCCAGATTGGTCTTGAGCAGGAAATTGTAGCCGTTTATCTCCACGAAAGTTACAGCTGACCGCTTGGCTAGTTCATGGCCTTTTGGTACAGCTATGGCTAGCTCCTCTCTGGAAAACGGTAGAGTAGGCAAGTCAGAGAGGGACTGGTCAAAGGGTAAAATGGCGATATCACATTTCTCCTCCTGGAAAGTCTGTAAAATAGCCTGATTGTCCATGATTTTACTAGTCGGTATCATCTGAGGCATGACAGAAGCCACCAGAGGACTTAGTTGCCACAGGGGAGCAGGAGCACAAGAAAAAATGGTTATGCTCTGCAAACCCTGGTCAAAATCCCTGACATCCGCAATCAGATTAGAAGCTTGCTGTAAGAAGATTTTTGATAACTCGACAGCCTTCTTGCCCGTTTCATTAAGTGCAATCTTATTAGCGTTTCGGACAAACAAAGGCACACCGAAACATTCTTCGATATGTTGCATAGAACGACTTAGAGTAGGCGAAGAGAGATGAAATTCCTCAGAAACCTTAGCCAAGGTCCCGTATTTTTCAAAAGCAATCAGCTGTTCCAATTCAGTCAAGTCTAGCATGGTCCACCTCTAGTTTTCATATTATGAAATCTATATTTCTAAATAACTAGTGTACAAAAAAATTCAAAAGATGTAAAGTAGAATAGTAAACACAACTGAATGGAGGAAAAATATGGAATATTTTACTTTAAATAATGGTGTAAAAATGCCGGCAATCGGCTTTGGCGTCTTTCAAATTCCGAAAGAAGAAACAGTACAGGCTGTTCTGGATGCCATTGAAGTCGGTTACCGCAAGTTTGATACCGCCCAAAGTTACCAGAATGAAGAAGAATTAGGTCAGGCCTTGAAGGAATCAGGTCTACCACGGGAAGAATTTTTCCTAACAACAAAAGTCTGGTTATCAAACTACGGCTATGAAAAAACGCAGGCTTCTATCGAAATCAGCATGAAGAAGTTACAGACAGACTACCTAGACCTGGTCCTTTTACACCAGCCTTTTGGCGATTATTATGGAGCTTATAGAGCCTTAGTTGATTTGCAAAAAACTGGGAAAATCAGAGCTGTCGGCGTCTCAAATTTCTACCCAGACCGCCTGTCTGACCTAGTAGCCTTTTCTGACCAAGTGCCGCAGGTCAACCAGATTGAAATCAATCCCTTCTTTATCCAAGAAGACGCTGTTCAGAATATGAATGCGGAAAATGTGCTAGCAGAATCTTGGGGACCATTTAGGGAAGGACGTGACCAGATTTTTACGCATCCACCCCTGGTCGAAATTGGTCAAAAATATCAAAAATCAGTTGCTCAGGTCATTCTTCGATGGCTATTTCAAAGAGGAATTGCTTCAAACTGCAAGTCTGTCAAAAAAGAACGCATGGCAGAAAACTTCGCCATTTTCGATTTTGCCTTGACAGAAGACGACATAGCATCCATTCAGGAAATGGACACTGATACAAGTTTATTTATGGATCACAGAACTGTTGAGGCGGTAAAATTGTTCAAAGACTTTGTCGAAAGCAGAGGGATATAAATAGTACTTGAGGTCGGTTTAAATCGGCCTTTTTTCTACAATGTAAATCCTAGTTCATGGTATAATAGGTCTTATGAAGACAAGAATGACAGAATTAGTGGGTCTACTCAATCAGTATGCCAAAGAATATTATCAACTTGATAAACCAAGCGTGTCCGATGCTGAATATGACAAGCTTTATCGTGAATTGGTGGAATTAGAAAGTTCCCGCCCAGAACTGGTCTTGCCAGACAGTCCGACCCACCGTGTCGGCGGAAAAATCCTGGACGGTTTTGAAAAATACAGCCACGTTTATCCCCTTTTTAGCTTGCAGGATGCCTTTTCTCGTGAGGAGTTGGACGCCTTTGACCAGCGTGTCCGCAAGGAATTTCCAGGTGCCAGCTATATTTGTGAGTTGAAAATTGATGGTCTATCCATTTCCCTGACCTACGAGGCTGGCCAGCTGGTGGTCGGTGCTACCCGTGGAGACGGCAGTGTCGGTGAAAATATCACGGAAAACCTCAAGCGTGTGGCGGATATTCCGCTGACCCTGCCAGAGCCTATCGACATGACTGTTCGGGGCGAGTGCTACATGCCTAAGACTTCCTTTGAACGGGTCAATGCCCAGAGGCAAGAGGCTGGTGAGGCTGAGTTTGCCAATCCTCGTAATGCTGCTGCAGGAACTCTCCGCCAGCTGGATACAGGTGTCGTTGCCCAGCGTGGACTCGCGACCTTCCTCTACCAGGAGGCCAGTCCGACAGAGGCGACCAGCCAGTCGGAGGTCCTTGACAAGCTGGACAGACTTGGCTTTGTGACCAACCACGACTATCAGTTGGCGGCTGATATGGACGCTGTTTGGGCTTTTATTGAAAAAATGGCAGAGCAGCGAGACAGTTTGCCCTATGAGATAGACGGTATCGTTATCAAAGTTAATGATCTAGCTGTCCAGGAAGAATTGGGCTTCACTGTCAAAGCGCCCCGATGGGCGGTGGCTTATAAGTTCCCAGCAGAGGAAAAAGAGGCGGAAATCCTGTCTGTCGACTGGACAGTCGGTCGGACTGGTGTGGTAACACCGACAGCCAACCTCAGCCCAGTTCAATTGGCAGGAACCACTGTTAGCCGCGCCACACTCCACAATGTCGACTATATTGCTGAAAAAGATATCAGAATCGGCGATACGGTTATCGTCTACAAGGCCGGTGACATCATTCCAGCAGTCCTCAAAGTCGTGGACAAATACCGAAATCACCAAGAACCGATGCCAATACCAACTGCTTGTCCAAGCTGTTCAGGTGACCTGCAGCATTATGAGGACGAGGTGGCCCTACGCTGTATCAATCCCCTTTGCCCAAGCCAGCTCATGAGCAAGCTAGAGCATTTTGCCAGCCGAGATGCCATGAATATTGCCGGCTTGGGGACTTCGATTGTAGAAAAACTCTACCAGTCTGGTCTGGTACATGATGTGGCAGATATCTACAAGCTGACAGTTGAAGATTTGCTGACCTTGGAAGGTTTCAAGGAAAAATCAGCTGAAAAACTCTATCAGGCTATTCAGGCATCGAAAGACAATTCAGCGGAGCGCTTGCTGTTCGGCTTGGGCATTCGCCACGTTGGTAGCAAGGCTAGTAAGATTTTGCTGACGGCCTTGGTTGATTTGGAAAATCTGGCGCAGGCTGACTTAGAAACTATTTCTGGCCTAGAAGGTTTGGGACAGGTCATCGCCCAATCGCTGGTAACTTATTTCTCTAGCGAAGGTGCACAGAAATTGCTGAGCGAACTGAAAGAAGCCGGTGTCAATCTAGCCTATTTAGGTCAACAAGTAGCGACGGATGCAGCTTTATCTGGCATGACGGTTGTCTTGACAGGTAAGTTGGAACGGATGAAACGCAGTGAGGCAAAGGCCAAACTGGAGGCTTTGGGTGCTAATGTAGCTGGCTCTGTTTCCAAGAGAACCAATCTAGTCGTCGCTGGCGCAGATGCTGGAAGTAAGTTGGCCAAGGCCCAAGAATTAGGAATTGAAATAAGAGACGAGGTCTGGTTAGAGAGCCTCTAAGGAAATCATGGAAGAACAAAAACGTGCAAGATTGATTTATAACCCGACCTCGGGACAAGAAATCATGAAGAAAAATGTAGCAGAAGTGCTGAATGTTTTGGAAGGATTTGGTTATGAAACCTCTGCCTTTCAGACTACTCCAGAAAAAGATTCAGCTAAAAACGAGGCTAGACGGGCAGCCCTGGCTGGATTTGACTTGGTCATTGCTGCTGGTGGTGACGGCACTATTAACGAAGTAGTCAATGGCATTGCTCCGCTTGAAAAACGACCTCGTATGGCGATTATTCCAACGGGAACGACCAATGACTATGCCCGTGCCCTAAAGGTTCCACGGGGGAATCCAGTTGAGGCAGCCAAGTTGATTGGAAAAAATCAGACCATTTTAATGGATATTGGTCTGGCTAAGAACGTGAAGAACGGCTATTCCCAGGAGCATTACTTTATCAATATTGCTGCCCTGGGCACCTTGACTGAATTGACTTACAGTGTGCCTAGCCAGCTCAAGACCATGTTTGGTTACCTGGCCTATGTGGTCAAAGGGGCAGAGTTATTGCCGCAGGTCCAGTTTACACCGGTTCGTGTCCAACATGACAAGGGGATTTTTGAAGGGTCTGTCTCCATGATTTTTGTGGCCCTGACCAATTCTATCGGAGGCTTTGAGCAAATTGTACCGGATGCCAAGCTAGATGACGGCAATTTTACCCTACTCATGGTGAAAACAGGCAATCTCTTTGAAATTCTACATCTGATTCGTCAGGTCTTGGACGGTGGCAAGCATGTAGATAGCAATTTGGTCGAGTATATCAAGACCAGGAGCTTATCTATCAAGCACTTGGACAATTCCAGTCGCCTCTTGCTCAACCTAGATGGAGAGTTTGGTGGAGATGCTCCGGTCCATTTATACAATCTGGCCAATCATATCGAATTCTTTGCGGATACGGACTTGGTTTCAGACCATGCTATTACCCTGGATTCTGAACAAATCAATCGTGAAAAAATGGCACAGCGATTTATTGAGGAAACAAATCATTTTGAAGTGTCAATTAAATAGGAAGAAAGGACAAAAGTGTCTTTTCTTTTTGATTAATTAAAGCGAATTAAACGCTTCCAATGACGGTATTTTCTTGACAAATAGATGTTTTAGGAGTATCCTTACATGGTATTAAAATTTTAAAAGGAGAATTCGTTATGAATTTAGGCGCATTGGCTTTAGGTTTAGCCTGTCTTGGTGTAAGTATTGGTGAGGGACTGTTGGTAGCTTCTTACCTTAGTTCGACTGCACGTCAACCAGAAATGCAAAGCAAGTTAATGGCTGGTGTATTCTTGGGTGTTGCCTTTATCGAGGGAACGTTCTTCGTAACCTTGGCTATGATGTTTGTCTTGAAATAGTAGAAAATAGAGAAATAGAAAAGGGGGGAACCTCCATTGGAAGAACATTTAAGTCCAACCCTTACCCTTGGTCCCATAACCTTTGACCTGACCATGGTATTGGTTTCTATTATAACCATTTCCGTTATTTTCTTACTTGTTTTTTGGGCCAGTCGTCGAATGGAACTGAAGCCAAAAGGAAAACAGAATGTTTTGGAGTACGTGTATGAACTAGTTATCAATTTTACTAAGGGAAATTTGGGTGATGAAAATGCAAAACGCTATGCACTTTTCTTCTTTACAGCCTTCACATTTCTTTTGGTTGCCAATAACCTTGGTTTGATGACAAAGATTGAAACCGCTCAAGGACACAATCTATGGACCTCTCCAACAGCCAATATGGCCTACGACTTCGGTCTTGCTACCATTGCAACGGTATTTTGTCATGTCGAAGGTATTCGTCGTCGCGGATTTAAGGAGTATTTGAAAGCATTTGTAACGCCATGGGCTATGACTCCAATGAATATTTTGGAAGAAGTGACCAATCTGGCTTCTCTTGCACTCCGTTTATATGGGAATATCTATGCGGGGGAAGTACTGGTTTCTCTCCTCTTGCAATTATCTCAAAAAGGCGCCTTCGTTTATCCTATCGCATTTGGCTTAAACGTCATTTGGACAGCTTTTTCTGTGTTCATCTCCTGCTTGCAATCCTATGTATTTGTCATGCTGGTGTCTATGTATTTGAACAAGAAAATTAGTGGTGAGGCAGAGTAAGAAAGGGAATATGAAAAGATGGTAACACTTATTGCAATGCAATCAAGTACAGTTTTGGGGAACTTTATTCTGGTAACAGCATCTTTTGCTGTCCTACTCGTCTTAATTCGCCTATTTGCGTGGGACAAGATTACTGGAATTTTTGAAGAACGTGCTACTAAGATTGCCAATGATATTGATAGTGCGGAAGAAAAATTAACGCAGGCTTCTAAGCTTGTACAACAGAGAGAAGATGAGTTGGTTCAAGGCCGTATCGAAGGTCAAAAAATCATTCAAGATGCTGTTGAACGTGCAAAATTAGAGAAGAAGCGCTTGTTGGAACAAGCTGATGTTGAAATTCAAGGTTTGAAACAAAAGGCTCAGCTTGAAATCGAGGCAGAAAGACGCGAAGCTCAAGAAAACCTGCATGTACAGGTAGCGGAGTTGGCAGTTGATTTGGCTGGAAAGATTATCTTGGAAGATTTGGACCAGCAGGCCCATAGTCAATTGATTGATCGTTATTTGGATAAACTAGGAGACAAGTAGATGAACGCTAGAGAAAATGCCCTGGTGCAAAAGTATGCTCTATCATTTGCTGAAAAAGTTAGTGATCATGAAGAGATTTGGGAAATGTATGACCAAATTTCAGCCTTGATTTCCATTATTCATGATAGTAAGCTCAATCGTCTCTTGTTGTCAGCGACTGTTTCTAAAGAAGAGAAGGCTGAATTCGTTCGGACTGTGCGTCAGTCCAGTTTTTGGCAAATCAATGACCTTATCGAAGATGTGATTCGAGATGGGCATGCTGATTTGCTCCTGGAAACGCTGGAACGTGCTCAGCTACAAATTAGTAAGTTTAAAAATGAATTTGAGGCCCATGTGGTTTCAGTTTATCCGCTGACAGAAGAACAAAAAGAGCGTCTTCGTCGACTGGTAGAAACACGTTTTTCTCTTCGTGTTCGTAGTATTGTTGAAGAGCTTAATAATACTTTGATGGGGGGCTTTATTGTGACGGTCAACCACAAGGTCATTGATGCCAGTGTACGCAGTCAGTTGAATGACGTTAAGAAAAAACTTTAGAAAATAGAAAGTGGTGTTCTTTTGGTGATTAATGCACAAGAAATTAGCGCTTTACTAAAACAACAAATAGAGGGCTTTCAGCCTGATTTTGACTATACTGAGACAGGTGTAGTGACCTATATCGGTGACGGAATTGCTCGTGCTCAGGGTCTAGATAATGCCATGAGTGGCGAGCTTCTGATTTTTGAAAACGATACTATTGGTATGGCTCAAAACTTGGAGACCAATGACGTTGGTATCATCATTCTCGGAGATTTTACAGACATCCGTGAAGGCTCAGTGGTCCGTCGGACTGGTAAAATCATGGAAGTACCGGTTGGTTCAGGCTTGATTGGTCGGGTTATCAATCCGCTCGGTCAACCAGTTGATGGCTTAGGAGAAATCCGTACAACAAAGACACGTCCAGTTGAATACCCAGCTCCCGGTGTTATGCAACGTAAATCTGTTACAGAGCCTTTGCAAACAGGTTTGAAAGCCATTGATGCCTTGGTACCAATCGGTCGTGGCCAGCGGGAGTTGATTATCGGTGACCGCCAGACGGGTAAAACGTCTGTAGCCATTGACGCCATTCTCAACCAAAAAGGCCAAGATATGATTTGTATCTACGTGGCCATTGGTCAGAAGGAATCAACGGTTCGTACACAGGTAGAAACCCTTCGTCAGTACGGTGCTTTGGACTACACAATTGTTGTAACAGCCTCTGCATCGCAACCTTCTCCGCTCTTGTTCTTGGCCCCTTATGCAGGTGTTGCTATGGCGGAAGAATTTATGTACGAAGGCAAGCACGTTTTGATTGTCTATGATGATTTGTCAAAACAAGCGGTAGCTTACCGTGAATTGTCTCTCTTGCTCCGTCGTCCTCCAGGTCGTGAGGCCTATCCAGGGGATGTATTCTACTTGCACAGTCGCTTACTAGAGCGCTCGGCTAAGGTATCTGATGAGTTGGGTGGAGGATCGATTACAGCTCTGCCATTTATCGAGACACAGGCAGGAGACATTTCAGCCTATATCGCAACCAACGTGATTTCTATTACCGATGGACAAATTTTCCTCAAAGATGACTTGTTCAACTCAGGTATTCGTCCGGCCATTGATGCAGGTTCTTCTGTATCGCGTGTCGGCGGTTCGGCTCAAATCAAGGCGATGAAGAAGGTGGCTGGTACTCTCCGTATCGACCTTGCATCTTACCGTGAATTGGAGGCCTTTACGCAATTTGGTTCGGATTTGGATGCGGCTACGCAGGCTAAACTCAACCGTGGTCGTCGTACAGTCGAGGTTCTCAAACAACCATTGCACAAACCATTACCTGTTGAAAAACAAGTCTTGATTTTGTACGCCTTGACTAATGGTTATTTGGATTCAGTGCCGATTGATGATATTTTGACCTTTGAAGAAGAATTGTATGCTTATTTTGATTTGCATTACGATAACCTCTTGGAAGTTATTCGGTCAACAAAGGATCTTCCAGATACAGATGAGTTGAATGCGGCCATTCAAGCCTTCATAGACCAGTCTGTCTTTAAGTAAAGGAGTGAAATATGGCAGGTTCTCTCAATGAAATCAAGTCAAAAATTACATCAACTAAGAAAACCAGTCAAATCACAGGTGCCATGCAGATGGTTTCGGCCTCAAAATTAGCTAAGTCAGAGCAACTAGCCCAATCCTTCCAGATTTACGCTAGCAAGGTTCGTCAGATTACAACGGACTTGTTGCATGGTGAATTGGTTGCATCTGATACTAGCCACCCTATGTTGCTCCGCCGTCCGATTCAAAAATCAGGCTATATCGTCATTACATCCGATAGTGGCCTCAAAGGATCTTATAATTCTAGTATCCTGAAGGCTGTTATGGGCATGATTGATCAAGATCATGACTCACCGGATGAGTATGCCATTATTGCTATCGGCAGTATGGGTGCGGATTTTTTCCGTGCGCGTGGCATCAATCCTGTCTTTGAATTGCGGGGAATTGCTGATAATCCTAGTTTTGAAGAAGTTCAAAAAATCATTTCCAAGTCTGTTGAAATGTACAAAAATGAACTGTTTGATGAATTGTATGTTTGTTACAACCACCATGTCAATAGCTTGACCAGTCAGGTTCGTGTGCAGCAGATGTTGCCAGTAGAAGATTTGGACTATCATGAAACAGATGGTTACACAGCTACCTTTGAGTTAGAGCCAAATCGTGAAGTGATTTTGGAACAGCTCTTGACCCAGTATGCAGAATCAACCATTTATGGTGCTATTTTGGATGCTAAGACGGCTGAGAATGCGGCTGGGATGACAGCTATGCAAACTGCGACAGACAATGCAAAAAATGTCATCAATGATTTGACCATTCAATACAACAGGGCTCGTCAGGCTGCAATCACGCAAGAAATTACAGAGATTGTAGCAGGCGCATCAGCCCTTTAGTAGTTTTACTCGGACAAATCAAATTTCAGTAGACGACTAGATAGGAATCTAGTTTGTGTTTGATTGATTTGGGTAAAGAATAGAAATAGAGGAAATAAGATGAGTTCAGGCAAAATTACTCAGGTTGTCGGACCCGTTGTAGACGTTGCGTTTGCAGCTGAGGACAAACTCCCTGAGATTAACAACGCACTGGTTGTATATAAAAATGATGACTCCAAACAGAAAGTTGTGCTTGAAGTTGCTTTGGAGTTGGGCGATGGTGTTGTTCGGACTATCGCTATGGAGTCGACAGATGGTTTGACTCGTGGTATGGAAGTCTTGGACACCGGGCGTCCCATTTCTGTGCCAGTTGGTAAGGAAACCTTGGGTCGTGTTTTCAACGTTCTTGGTGATACCATTGATTTGGATGAGCCTTTTGCAGAAGATGCAGAACGTGAACCGATTCATAAGAAGGCACCAACCTTTGATGAATTGTCTACATCCAATGAAATCTTGGAGACAGGTATCAAGGTTATTGACCTCTTGGCCCCTTATTTGAAAGGTGGTAAGGTCGGTCTCTTCGGTGGTGCCGGGGTTGGTAAGACAGTTCTTATCCAAGAATTGATTCACAACATCGCCCAGGAACACGGTGGTATCTCTGTATTTACCGGAGTTGGCGAACGGACCCGTGAGGGAAATGACCTTTACTGGGAAATGAAAGAGTCTGGCGTTATTGAAAAAACAGCCATGGTCTTTGGTCAGATGAATGAGCCACCTGGTGCACGGATGCGTGTCGCTCTGACTGGTTTGACTATTGCGGAATACTTCCGTGATGTTGAAGGTCAGGATGTTCTCTTGTTCATCGACAACATTTTCCGTTTCACGCAGGCAGGTTCAGAAGTTTCGGCCCTTCTCGGTCGGATGCCGTCTGCCGTTGGTTACCAACCAACTTTGGCGACAGAAATGGGTCAATTGCAGGAACGGATTACGTCAACGAAGAAAGGTTCGGTTACTTCTATCCAGGCGATTTACGTACCAGCTGATGACTATACGGATCCGGCTCCAGCAACAGCCTTTGCCCACTTGGATTCGACAACTAACTTGGAGCGTAAATTGACCCAATTGGGTATCTATCCAGCCGTTGATCCGTTGGCATCGTCATCTCGTGCCCTGGCTCCTGAAGTTGTAGGAGAAGAGCACTATCAGGTAGCAATGGAAGTCAAACGTGTCCTACAACGCTACCAGGAATTGCAAGATATCATTGCCATTCTCGGTATGGATGAATTGTCAGATGAGGAGAAGACCTTGGTTGGTCGCGCTCGTCGTATCCAATTCTTCCTATCACAAAACTTCAACGTTGCCGAGCAGTTTACTGGCATGCCAGGTTCTTATGTACCGGTTGAGGAGACTGTCAAGGGCTTCAAGGAAATCTTGGATGGTAAACATGACCATTTGCCAGAAGATGCCTTCCGAAATGTTGGTTCCATTGAAGATGTCGTTGCCAAGGCTGCTAAAATGAGATTTTAGAGGTGGCTTATGGAACAAATGACTGTTCAAATCGTGACACCTGATGGTATCAAGTATGACCACCATGCTGCTTTTATTCTGGTTAAAACTCCTGAAGGAGAAATGGGTATCTACCCTGGCCACGAAGAACTGATTGCTGTACTGGAAATTGATGAAATCAAGGTTCGTCGTATTGACGATGAAAACCACGTTGACTGGATTGCTGTCAACGGTGGTATTATCGAGGTAAATAAAAACCAGATTACGGTCGTTTCGGATTCTGCTGAGCGGGAGCGGGACATTGATATTAGTCGGGCTGAACGGGCTAAATTGCGGGCCGAGCGTGAATTGCAAGAAGCGCAGACGACCCAAAATGCTGACTTGGAGAAACGGGCGACCGTTGCCCTCCAACGGGCTATCAACCGTATCCGTGTAGGGAAACACTAATAATAACTAGGAGACTGGACTTAAGTTCGGTCTCTTTCCTTTTTTCGTGGTATAATATCCATACCTCTCCGAGCAGTCCAATCTATTAATTCGTGGAGCGAGCTGTTTTTGCTCGCTCCTTTTATATCTCCCCGATAAAGCGGTAATGTAGCTCAATCTGAACTTGTCGAGATTTTCCGTGACCTGTTGGCTGGTGGACGACAATTTTGTCGATGAGTTCGTTCACGATTTGAGGTGTGAGTTTTTCGAGCTTGGTATAGTTTCGAATGGTCCGCAAGAACCTTTCGATATTACCAGCCGACTCAATCTCGCCATCCAGCACCTCTCGACTTTCGTGGATTTGCTGAGTTAATTGTGCTTGCTCAGCTTCATAGCTGTCACAAAGTTTCTTGAACCGTTCATCGCTAATATCGCCAAGAAGTTGCTTTTCATAAAGCTTTTGGATGATGGTATCCAATTCCTCAGCCCGCTTTTCGGCTTTGAGAAGTGTCTTTTTAAGGCTGGTCTGCTTCTTGCTTTCCTGAATATCGAACTTAGCCTTCAGTTTTTCGAGCAGACTTTCTTCGCTTAACTCAAGCGTCGAAATCATCTGGTTAAGGTCGCCGAGGATTAGCTCCTTCAAAACCTCTTTTCGAAGATAGTGCGAACATTTGTAATGGTCAAGGTTGGTATCCTTCTTTTGTTGTGGGCAAAATGTCAATTTATGTCCATTCTCGCAGAAAACCAATCCTGCGAAAATGTTCTCGTGTCCAGGTTTGTCCTTCCATTGATCTCGTCGCACAACTCGCTTGTGTCCAAGCATTTTTCGAGCCAAGGCAAAATCTTCCTTCGAAATAATCGCTTCGTGCGTATCAGGGAAAATCAGCCAATCTTCTCGAGGTCGCAAGCGATGCCCACGGTGCTTGTAAGAAATCTTCGAAGTCTTGAGGTTAATAGTCGCCCCTGTATATTCTTCTTTTTCGAGCATCTGGCAAATCATCTGGCTCTTCCAGTGATAAGGGTCGCTTTCTAAAACTCGATAATTCGAAACGCCCAACTTCTTCTTATAATTAGCTGGAGTGAGAATTTTATCTTTGCGAAGTCCATTCGCAATCGAAGCGATAGGTTTTCCCGAAAGATACTCCTCAAAAAATCGCTTCCAATATGCTATAATATAGTTAAAACATAAATCCGAAGAGAGCTCTCTTCCTTAGTTATGAATATAACTAAGGAATCCTATCAGCTCCTTCGATGAAAAAAGTTGAGAGGAAGACCAAGGTTATGAAGCAAGAACTGGAGCGACTGCTATCGCAGAAGGAAGAATTTTTAGTAGAAGGCGCGCTAAACAAGAATAAACTGGCAGAACTAGCAAGGCGGTACGACCCGACGCTCCTGAATCTTTTGATGAGCGCCCCGACTATTTCAAGTCATTTCTTCAGCACGCTTGAAGAAGGCGTTTTGGTTTTCAAAAAGGATGTTTTCCTACAATTTCTAAACAACAAGGAGTTCTTGCCTGATAGCTTTACCGCCTACAAGACCAAGATTGGCTTAGCGACTAGTGACAACAAATACCTGTCTGAAAATAATGAAGTCGTCCTCAATTTCCCTTATAAGGACTGTGTATTAGAAGGAGGTCAGACCAAGGAGGAGGCCAAGCGTCAAGAGATTTTCTTTAATGAAACGCTGGCGCCGACGGAAATTAATCGCCTGTTAGATGATAAAGTCTTAACCAACTTCAAACGATTTGACGCTGATGGTGAGCATGAAGTGACGGAGCTCAACGACACCGACAACCTCATCATCAAGGGCAATAATCTCATTGCTCTGCATAGCCTGAAAAAGCGTTTTGCAGGAAAGGTTAAGTTGATTTATATTGACCCACCGTATAATACAGGAAATGATAGTTTTGGTTATAATGACAGTTTTAACCATTCAACCTGGTTGACTTTTATGAAAAATCGATTGCAGGTTGCGAGAGAATTGTTGTCGGTAGACGGTTCGATTTTTATTCAAATAGATTCTTTCGAACAAGCTTACTTAAAAGTTTTAATGGATGAGATTTTTGGTGCTGAAAATTTCAGAAATACAATAACATGGAAACGTAGAGGGGGAAGTGCCAATCCATCAAACCAACTTAATAATGTCGTTGAATGGATATTGTGGTATGTCAAAGATTATCGAGAAATGGACTACACTCCTGTCTATTCTCTGAATGACGATAACACTCAGAAGTATATAAAAGAAAGATTTACATTTACAGATGAATTTGGGCGTAAATTTATGAAATCTCCTATTCAAAGCCCTAATTATCGAGAGAATTTGATTTATGATTATAAGGGATATAAGACGCCTAAAAAAGGTTATTCAATTTCAAAAGAGGTTATGGAAAAATGGGATAAAGAAGGTAGATTAGCATTTCCTGATTCGAAAGACAAAAATATAAATAGAAAAATATTTCTCGATGAATACAAAGGGCAGCCTATTAATTCACTATGGACAGATATTTTCGTTATAAATCCAATGTCATCTGAGCGTTCTGATTTTGGTGCTGGTCAAAAACCAGAAGCTCTTTTGAAAAGAATATTTGAAATGGTGACAAAAGAGGGGGACATCGTCCTCGACTACCACCTCGGCTCGGGGACTACTGCAGCCGTCGCTCACAAGATGAACCGTCAGTATATCGGTATTGAACAAATGAACTATATCGAGACGGTTTCTGTGGAGCGTTTGAAAAAGGTGATTGATGGCGAGCAGGGCGGTATTTCCAAAGACGTCAATTGGACTGGTGGCGGTTCCTTCGTTTATGCAGAATTGAAAAATGACGCACAGGATTTCAAGGAGGCGATTTTGAAGGCAACCACAACCGAGGAGCTACTGGAATTATTCAATAAGGCGAAAACGTCGTCCTTCCTGTCTTACCGTGTTGACCCTAAAAAATTGAAAGAATCTGAGTTCAAAGAACTGAGTTTGGCAGAACAAAAGCAAGTTTTGGCGGAAATTGTAGATAATAACAATCTCTACGTGAATTTTAGCGACATGGAAGACCAGACTTATGGTATTTCTCCGCAAGAAAAAGCTCTCAACCGAGCATTTTACGGGGAGGAGTAAGCATGGAATTTCTATACGAAATCTACAACATGGCAAGTGCTAACGGCTTTGTCGACTTCAAGGAGAAAGTTCCAGCTGAACTTGAGAAAAACCTCAAATACCCTCTTCGTACTTACCAGAAGGAAGCTTTGGGGCGGTATTTGCACTACAAGGAAGACGTGAAAAATTTCTTGAGTCCAGAACATGTCCTATTTAACATGGCGACGGGTTCGGGCAAGACTCTTCTCATGGCGAGTCTCATTCTTGAAAAATATCAGCAAGGGGAACGTAACTTCATCTTCTTTGTTAATAATGATAATATCTTGACGAAAACCCGTGATAACTTTTTGACAGCTGGAGCAAGCAAGTATCTATTTGCGGAAAAAATCGTGCTTAACAATCAAGTCGTACCTGTACGAGAAGTCACCGATTTTTCGGATAGCGACCCGAACGCTATTAACATTGTCTTTACGACGATTCAAAAACTCCATCAAGATTTGAATACGCCACGAGAAAATCGACTTTCTTATGAACAGTTCGAAGATATTTCAGTCGTGCTTTTAGCCGACGAAGCCCATCACCTTAATGCAGGATTGAATGCTGGAGAGAAGAAGGATAACACCAGCTGGACGTCAACCATCGAGAACATTCAAAAGACGGCTAAAAAGTCTAGCCTATTAGAATTTACGGCAACTATTGACCTAAATAACAAGGATATTGCCCAGAAGTACGAAAAGCACTTGATTTATAAGTACGACCTGAAAGAGTTTCGTTTGGACAAATACTCCAAGGATGTCCTCTTTCATCTGGTGGATAGCGACGTCTCGGCACGCATGCTTCAAGCTATTCTCATCAGCCAATTCCGCAAGAAAATTGCTCTAAAAAACGGTATTAACTTAAAGCCATTGGTTATGTTCAAGTCACAGAAGATTGCAGAGAGCAAGGGCAATTTGGATAGCTTTTTGGAAATGCTGACGAATCTGACTGTGCAACAAATTGCAAGTCAGCGTGAGTTAGCTCAAGACGGCATCTTGAAACAAGCTTTTGACTTTTTGGCTAAGTCAGGAATATCAGATGAAGACTTGATAGCGGAGTTGCAAGAAGATTTTCGCCTCGAACGCCTGCTTTTGATTGATGGAAAAAATAAAACCAGCAATAGCTTGGTGGAATTAAATACACTTGAAAATCATGAAAATGAAATCCGTGCCATCTTTGCCGTGGATATGCTCAATGAAGGCTGGGACGTGCTGAACCTCTTTGATATTGTCCGCCTTTACGACACTCGTGACGGTAAAGTCACCAAGAATGGCTTTGTGGCAGGTTCTACCACCAATGCTGAAAAACAGTTGATTGGACGTGGCGCTCGTTATTATCCATTTGTATTTGGCGACAATTCAGACGAGAAATTCACTCGAAAATTCGATGAAAATGAACTTCATGAATTGCGTGCCATTGAGCAACTTCATTATCATTCTGCCAATAACCCACGCTATATTTCCGAACTCAAGCAGGTCTTACGTGAGTCTGGTATTTACGATGACCAAAATTTGGTAGAACGTGAACTTCGCTTGAAAGACAGTTTCAAGAAGACTCGCACTTATACAGACGGGCTTGTTTGGATGAATAAGCGTTTAAGTCGAAAAGAGTTGGCTGAGAAACAGCAACTTTCCTTGTTGGATGATTCCATCATTCCGACTCGTTTTGAGGTGAGCTTGCCAACGCAATCATCCCGTGATTTTGGCGCTTTTGAAGGCGAGGATATTGTCTTAGTCTCGGAAGATATTGTCAGTTTGCCTTACAAATTCGGTAAGAAAATTGAGCCAAACATTATCCGAACTGCTATCAATCGAAATAAGGCCTACACCTTCGAAAACCTCATCAAGGCTTTTCCTGGTATAGCAAGCCTTGATGGTTTTATCGGCATGTTGAAAAACATTGACTTGATTATCGGGGGAGACAAAAAGGCGATTGATAAACTTAGCCAAGAGCATAAACTCTTCATCGCTGAAAAACTTTTGCACTATATCGAAAAAGACTTGGTGGCGCTGGAAGAAAGATTTTATGGCTCGAATGAATTTACAGCTTATAAAATTCAAGACTTGTTTGAAGCCAATATCAAGCGGAAGTTTACAGTTAATCAGGGAAGCGATGCGGAGTTCGGACTGTCTCAGAAAAACCGCACAGAAACCCAGTATTTCGAGGATTTAGACGCTTTTGATTGGTATGCTTATGATGACAACTTTGGAACTGACGAAGAAAAGATGTTGGTTCGAGTTATTAAGGAGTTGATGGCAGACCTGGAAGAAAAGTGGACAGATATTTATCTGCTCCGCAACGAAAAAGCTGTTAAGATTTATAGCTTCGAAGACGGTCGTGCTTTCGAACCCGATTTTCTGATGTTTGCTAATGACAAGAAAACGGGAAATGTCTCGTGGCAGATTTTTATCGAACCAAAGGGCGGACAATTCTTAGATAGTGACAATACTTTTGAGAATAGCAATGAAGGCTGGAAACAGAAATTCCTTCTGCAAATATCTGAACGGGACGAAGCTAGAACTTTGGTTGATGATGACCGCTATCGCATTATTGGCTTGCCGTTTTATAATCATGCGGTGAGCGAGGAATTGGTGAAGGAAGAGTTGAGGAGGTTGTAAATGAGTGAGGTAGTTATATGATTTCAAGGATTGTTCTACAAAATTTCAAACGATTCACTTCTACGGAAATTTTATGTAATAACGGTAAAAATATTTTTATTGGCGAAAATGGCGCAGGGAAATCGACGCTTCTCCAAGCCATAGGATTAGTGTTAAGCGGTAGTCATTCTCAAATTGAAAAAGTTAGTCTTGCTAGTCTAATGAACTCAACAGCTGTCTCGAAATTTTTAGCTGAAAAAGGGGATTTTAAACAGCTACCAGAGACCTTTATTGAGCTGTATTTCGATGAGAGCAATCCAGAAATAGCAACAAATTACAAAATTGAAGGCGTTCATAATTCAAAAAAGATAAAGGCTTATGGAATTGGTCTGAAAGTCACTCCCAATTCTGATTATCGTCAAGAAATTCAGGAAATTCTAACGGACAATGATTGGAACGTTTTTCCTTATGAATTTTACAAAGTTGAGTTTTTAACATTTGCTGGAAAATCGTACTTTTCTCACTCTAAACCGTTCAAATTTTTATATAGCACCGTTAATGCGAGTCTGATAGACACAAATCAAGAAATTCGGAAAAGAATTGATGAAGTCTATTTGAGCTCTATTAACGAAACGAATCGAGCTAAGGTCAACAATAAATTTAGAGAATCCTCGTTTTCATTTATAAACGCTCTACGAGATGATAATTTAATAGAGTCGGTGGATTCGGAATTTACGCTACACTTCGAAGAATCTGAGAGAACTTTCAGAGATACTATTTCTGCCGCAAAAAACGGAGTGGATATTAAAAATCTCGGTCAAGGTGAGAAGGTGCTATTGGGTGTCGAAAACTCTTATAAAACTTTAAAAGATAGAGTTAAAATATTATTGATTGAAGAACCTGAAAATCATTTGAGTTATCTAAATTTACAAAAACTAGTAAATACACTAAGCGAGGATACGAATGTTCAGGTATTTATCGGTACACACTCAAATATGATAACCTCAAGACTTGGTGTCGATAATTTAATATTTGTTAACGAAGGTCAGACCTCGAAAGTTGCCGATTTAAGCCCTGATACAGTTAAATTTTTCAAAAAATCAACAAACCAAAATCTTTTGAATTTTATTCTGTCTAAAAAAGTTATCTTGGTGGAGGGAAATGCTGAGTATATTTTGATGGAAAAGTTTTTCGAAATTATTCACTCTGAAGATGCATCGAATTGTGGTGTAGCTATCATCTCTGTTGACGGCCTAAGCTTTAAAAGATATCTGGAAGTTGCAAAAGGTTTTAGCGATAAAAAAGTTGCAGTAGTTACGGATAATGATGGCAGCTATCAATCGAAAGTGTTAGGTAGATATTCAGAGTATGATACTTATGACAGTATCAAGGTGTTCTCTGATACTATTGATGCTAATCGAACGTTCGAAGTATGTCTATATAATGAAAATTCAGATCTGATAGACTCTTTAAATGTTGCTCAAACTGACAATATTCAAGAATTTATGCTTCGAGAAAAAGCAGAGTTTGCGCTCAGGCTATTAACAAAATTCAATGATGATAACTCGTTACGGGAATCTTTTAGTATTCCAAATTATATTAAAGAGGCGATAGAATGGGTGAAAAGCGATTAATTCATGCGGTTGCTGGAAGTGGAAAAACAAGGACAATAATTGAAAAAATACAACCTGAAAAACGGAATCTGATTATAACATACACAATAAATAATCAGGAAGTTCTAAAAGATAGGCTTTGTGAGAAGTACGGGAATGTTCCAGAAAACACTCATATTTTTGGAGTGTTTGAATTTCTCTATAATTTTTGCTTAGTGCCTTACTTGGGTAAGCGCCCAGAGGGAATTATTTTTGACTATCAAAAGACCAATCCATCTGATAATAGCTCCGTAAGCAAAGACGGTCGTATTATAGATAACCAACTCTCAAACTCACTGATAAAGGGAGTATTAACTATAGGTAGGAATAAGATAGAATTCGATAATAGTTACCTAGATAGAATTGATAAATTTTTTGATTGTGTATTTATTGATGAATGTCAAGATTTTGAGTCTGATGACTTCAAATGGATGCTTAGTTTGTCGAAGTTAAAAGCTGACGTATTTCTTTTAGGGGACTTTTACCAGAAAACATTCAGTACATCAAAAAGAGGTAATACAGGAAAGGGTGTTCATTCGAATATAGATAGGTGGATAAAAGAAATTTCGAAGGCTGGGTTCGAAATTGATACAGATACTTTATCTCATAGCCATCGATGTCCGACTACTGTTTGTGACTTCATCTCGTCAAGATTAGGAATATCTATCCACTCTTGTTCGGAAGAGGCGGGTAGCATTGTGGAATGTTTTGATGATAATGTTGCCATCAAAGAAATAGCGGAGAACGATAAGATTTTGAAGTTGTTTTATCAAAATTCCTCCACGTATAAATGTTTCAGTCAGAATTGGGGAGAGAGTAAAGGAGGAGAATTTTTGGATGTATGTGTTGTTCTAAACAAAAAGACATTTGAAGCTTTTCATAAGCAGAAGCTTTCAGGGTTGGCGCCTTCTACTAAATCGAAATTTTATGTTGCGTGTACTCGAACTAAAAGAAACCTATATTTCATACCTGAAACTAGTGTTTCAGATTACAAAAAATAGCTTTCGCACCGCCATTCGCTCCGAGCGACTTAACGAATAATCATCACACCCGACACACCGCCACCTTTCAGGCAAACCATCAGGCGACTTACTGCGTATTCTCCCTTTTTCGCCAGCCTTGAGTTACATCGACAGTCAGGTGCTAACCTAAAACCCCCAAAAAATCAAGAACCCCATTAAGGTTTCTGCTTTTTTCACGCCGAGTCTCTGCCATTTTTCTATTTTCCTTGACGGCTTCACAATCTTCTGTCCTAGTACCTGTTGGAATGAGCAAAATCTGTTTCGCCACCTCTAAAATTGATGTAAATTTTACTCAAAAATCTCTCCAAAAAGACTGGACTCTTCGCCCAAACAGAGTTATGATGTGACTGTCAAAATAAAAGAAAGGATTTTATGGAAAATTACAAAACCTACAAACAATTGGAAAAACTGGCAGACGCTATCCGCCACAATCTGTACTAGGAAAGTCTACATAGCATCAATCAATATGAAAACGAAAATCTTTCAGAAGGCGAAACTGTCGAATGGGGCGGAGTTGCCAGGTTGATGGGGCTGCCTCGCCTATTACGAGAAAATGCTTTTACAGAAAACGGCAGAATCGGTTTTCGAAAAAGCTATCAAGTTAAAGTTTGGAATACACGAGAATTGTTTTTCGAATTCGAAACACCCCTGCCTAATATGTTAAACCTGTTCGAAACCATGGCGAACGCCAACAGCGAGGACGAAATGGAAATGTTGGCGGATGAATTGATGGTTCAAAAGTTGAAAATTACCAGTGAGATTTTGGAGTAAGATAGCCACTTCGAAATTAAATTTTGAAAGGAGATAGTGTTACGAGGCTTTGGTCTGCGGGAAAATAACCGCAATAAACGCACAGCACGCAAAAACACGCTTTCGGGGCGTGTTTTTGGTTGAGGTATAAATTGATGCGCTGGCTAGTTAATAGTTCTGTCTATAATTTCAACTTCTTGTTCATTGAGATGATTTAGCAAAATCCTAAAATTAAAATCGTCCGCATCGTCCAGTTGGCGGTAAAGGTTCTGGGCGGTTTCGAAATCTTTGAACTGACAAGTATATTCGAGGGTTTGTCTGCTACTTAATTTGTGTTTAACTTTGAAGTTTTTATCTTTGAAAATATCTTCATAATCGAGGTCGAAATTTGAAAATCTGCCAAATTCTACCGCATCGCCAATTTCGAGTTCTAGGTAGGTTTGGTGATAAACTTCCTGCGTCTTTTCGAAGGCTGGTGTAACTGATTTTGGCTCGGCGTGGACTTTGCCAAGCTCGTAGCTCACATGCAACAGTTCACGCAACCGCCAAACCGACATATTGTGAAAATCTTGGCTGTCCAGGTTTTGGCGTTCTAGGGTAGAAATTCCGCCGACTTGTTTTGCGATTTGCGTGAGAATTTCATCCGTTTCAGGATTTTCATCTTCTGAGTTGTATATTTCTCGAATCTGTTCTTCGAGATTTGTATTGTGTTGGGCTTCGCGGTTATTCTTGAATGTTTCCATCTGATTCTCCTTTACTTTTAATTTTTGTGCTCTGATGATAACTCGTTTAGAGTAAAGAGTCAAGGGTAAAATTAAAAGCCCCTATTTGGGCTTTTGATGGGTTATGGGTGGTGAATAGTTATCTGTTATTTTGGACTGCTGGGTGGGGTGTGGTATAATGGAAACATGGTGACATCAATTTTACAATTATTAAGTCATATACTTTTTATCTATTTGGCCCATCATCTTCTGGTGACAACCGTTGATTGGGCACGTTGGCTCAAGGTGACAGGAGACAATCAGCCAAAAATTAACTTGCTGATTTTATTTCTTGCAATTGCCCTGGGCTACCTGGTATCGACCTTCTTCCTGGAGTTAGTGATCATAGGTCGGTCTTTCAGTACGAATTTTGCATAAAGTAGAGGAATTTCATGGATAAAATTATTGTTCGAGGTCAGAAAGCTGCTCTCAAGGGTCAGGTTGAAATCGAAGGGGCTAAAAATGCAGTCTTGCCACTCTTGGCGGCTACTGTTTTAGCAAAAAATGGTCAATCTCGTTTTACCCAGGTACCGATTTTGTCTGATGTTTATACCATGAATAATGTGGTTCGTGGTCTCGGTGTTCGTGTTAAGTTTGATGAGGAGACTAAGACGGTCGATATTGATGCGACCGGTAAGTTGAGCTCAGAAACCCCTTACAAATACGTCAGTCAGATGCGGGCTTCGATTGTTATTTTGGGCCCAATTTTAGCGCGAAATGGCTATGCCAAGGTGTCTATGCCTGGTGGCTGCACCATTGGTAGCCGGCCGATTGACTTACATCTCAAGGGTTTGCAGGCCATGGGCGCAAAAATCAAGCAACGGGCTGGTTATATAGAGGCGACAGCTGAGCGTTTGCAGGGGACAACGATTTACCTTGATTTCCCAAGTGTCGGCGCTACTCAAAACCTGATGATGGCTGCTACTCTAGCCAATGGAACGACTGTCTTGGAAAATGCTGCGCGGGAGCCAGAAATCGTTGACTTGGCTAACTTCCTCAATAAGATGGGGGCTAAGGTCAAGGGAGCTGGTACAGAAACGGTGACCATTCACGGTGTGGAGGAATTGACTGGTGCAGAGCATCCTGTTGTTCAGGACCGTATTGAGGCAGGTACCTTTATGGTGGCTGCTGCCATGACTGGTGGTGATGTCCTGGTCAAAGATGCCGTCTGGGAGCACAATCGTCCCCTTATTTCTAAAATGCTTGAAATGGGTGTGGAAGTAACAGAAGAGGATGCAGGTATTCGTGTGTGTTCGCAGGTTGAACAACTCAAGCCTGTGACGGTCAAAACCATGCCACATCCAGGGTTTCCTACGGACATGCAGGCTCAATTTACGGCTTTGATGGCCGTTGCCAAAGGTGAGTCAACCATGATTGAGACTGTTTTTGAAAATCGTTTCCAGCACCTGGAAGAAATGCGCCGGATGGACGTTGTTTCAGAAATCTTGCGAGATACAGCGATTATTACTGGTGGTCAGCCAATTCAAGGTGCTGAAGTTATGTCGACTGATTTGCGGGCCAGTGCTGCTCTGATTCTAGCTGGACTTGTTGCTGAAGGTGAAACTATTGTTGGCCGTCTCAGTCATCTGGACAGGGGGTACTATCGTTTCCATGAGAAATTAGCTGGATTGGGAGCGGATATTGAGCGCGTGAGTGGAGAAGTAGAAAATGGATAAAGAACAGTTTGGGTATATCAAAAAACAATTATTGATTGTCTTGCTGGTCCTCTTGGCCATGTTCCTTCTGTTTGCAGTGGGCTTGATGATTGGCTATGGCGTCATTGGTGATGGTGACAATATTTGGTCTGTCCTTTCGCCTGAAAAATGGCAGGAATTGATTAATAAATTTACAGGAAAGTAGGGTAGCCTACTTTCTTTTTGGAGAAATGATGAATAATAAAACGAAAAAACAGGCGACTAGTTTGCTGAGCCTGCTGGTGACTATTTTGGTGGTCGGCGGAGGTTACTTTTTTAATCAGCCGTCATCTACAAGTCAGGGTTTGTCCTACTATGTCAATCAGTCCAGTGCAAGTCAATCAACACCCGACAAGGAGTTGGCGTCCAGTGTATTGACGGATGAGGCCAAGAAACAACTGGGTGGCTCGATCCAATGGAATGGGGCCGGTGCCTTCATTATCAATAATAATAAAACCAACTTGGATGCGTCAGTTTCCAGTATGCCTTATGCGGATAATAAGACCAAGCGGGTGCAGGGCGAGGAGATTCCAACTGTCGCTAATGCCCTCATGGCTAAATCTACGCGTCAGTACAAGGACCGTGATCAGACAGGCCAAGGGCGAACCTCCTGGACGCCGGCTGGTTGGCATCAGGTTCATGATTTGCCAGGAGAATACGACCATGCGGTGGACCGTGGGCACTTGCTGGGCTATGCCTTGATTGGTGGCTTAGATGGATTTGACGCCTCAACCAGCAATCCCAAGAATATTGCCACTCAAACGGCCTGGTCCAATCAGGCTTATGAGGATTATTCTACTGGGCAAAACTACTATGAAACAAAAGTCCGCCGGGCCTTGGACAAGAACAAACGTGTCCGCTACCGTGTCACACTGATCTATGCGGATGATGATGACCTGATTGCTCTAGGAAGTCACCTGGAGGCTAAATCGTCAGACGGTAGCCTGGAATTCAACGTCTTTGTGCCAAATGTTCAGAGTGGATTGAGTATTAACTACCATAGTGGGGAAATCCATCTTAACTAGGGTAGGAGTTATCAGATGAATTAAGAGTTAAAAAACAGAATATATCAGACGATTTTTGCGATAAATCGTCTTTTTTTAATAAAAATTAAAATTTTTTACAAAAACTGTTGACAAATCATCAGATGAATATTAGAATATAGTTAAAGAAAACGCTTACGATTTTATCGTAGAAAAATTTAGGAGGACTTTCCGATGGAAAAACATGTTGAGCAACGTGTCGAAGACGTTACTTATAACAAGGCTAAATTATGGCAGATTATATTGTTTGCGATGAATAATTCGTCGACCAATATCTACTTAGTTGCCTTCACTTTTGTGACTTATTTATCGACTGGGGTACTTGGTTTAGCGGCGCTATTTGTTAGTCAGCTCATGGGATATATTCGTATCTTCGATGGATTTATTGATCCATCAATTGGTGTTCTTATTGACAAGACTGATACAAAGTTTGGTAAGTACCGTCCAATCTTAGTTTTAGGGAATATTATCACAGCTTCCTCACTCTTTATGATGTTAGGCTTGAGTGGTGTTAGTGAAAGTTTGCGTCTACCTTTATTCCTAGTTGTTTTAATTATCCATAAAATTGGTTATTCATTGCAACAGACGATTACAAAAGCAGGACAAGTAGCGCTTACCAATGATCCAAAACAACGTCCGATTTTTAACATTGTTGATGGTATCGCCACAACTGTGTTGATGACTGGTAGCCAAGTGGTCGTGTCAGGAACCTTGGTTCCAAAACATGGTGGGTTTACCCCGGGATTCTTCCAAGAGTTATTCCTTGGTGTAGTCATTATTTCAGCTGTTCTTGGTATTCTTGCTATTATCGGTATTTGGGAAAAAGACAATAAGAAATACTTTGGTCTTGGTGAGAAGACACAAGAAACGAAGTTGAAAGATTACTGGAAAGTCATCAAAGGAAACAAACCTTTGCAGGTTCTTTCAATTTCTGCAGCCTTTGTAAAATTTGTTGCTCAACTGTTTGGAGATTCCGTTATCGGGGTTATGCTGTATGGTATTATCTTCGGTGACTATGCTCTTTCTGGAAAAATGTCTATGCTGTTGATTTTGCCAGGTATTCTCGTAACAGTAGGTGCTGCGCAATTGGCTCGTCGCAAAGGTTTGCGTTTTGCATATGTAACCGCATTGCAATTAGGTATTACAGGACTCATCATTCTAGCAGTTATGCTTCTTTCTGCTAAACCAGGAATGTTAGATCTGTCAAATTGGAATCTCTATACAATCGGTTTCTTTGTTGTTTATATCATTGCTCGCTACGCATCTAGTGCTCCATCTGGTTTGGTATTGACAATGGGTGCGGATATTACAGACTATGAAACATCAGTATCTGGTCGTTACTTGTCAGGAATGATTGGCACTATCTTCTCATTGACGGACTCAATTGCTTCTTCATTTGCTCCGATGGTGGTTGGTTTTGTATTAGCGGCGATTGGATTTGGCAAAGAATACCCAACTGTTGAAACTGCCTTCTCTACAGATTTGAGAATGGCCTTGATTGTCCTGTTGACAGTGATTCCAGCAGCGGTATTGAGCGTATCCTTGTTCTTGATGAAATTCTACAAACTTGATCGGGAAGAAATGGCTCGTATTCAAGAGAAAATCCATGTTATGAAAGCGGCTACAGATGAAGAACGTGTGCGTGCAATCGCGAAAAATGTTCCATTATCTGATATGGATTATGTAGATGTTACTCAATATAAGGTTGACCAATACGACGATAAATAATACAATAACGACCTAGCTGGAGGATTCCAGCTGGGTCTTTCGTCTAGGAGGCAGTATGAAGAAAATTTTGGCTTTTGGGGAAGTTTTATTGCGCCTATCACCTCCACATTATCAAACCTTGACACAGGCATCTAGTTTAGAATGTCAATTTGGTGGCTCAGAGTTGAATGTCTTGGCCAGCTTGGCTCAGCTTGGTCATTCAGTTGAGTTGGTGACGGCACTTCCGGAAAATGAAGTTGGGAAAATGGCAGAACACTTTCTCTTTGCACGGCAGATTGGACAGAAGCATCTGATTCGGAAAAAAGGAAGGCTTGGACTTTATTACTACCAAAAAGGTTTTTCGCTCAGGCCCAGTCAGGTGACCTACGACCGTGATTATTCTGCCTTTAGCTTATCCAGGGAAGAAGAGTATGATTTGGAAGGCATGTTTGACGGTGTCGATTGGTTTCATTTCAGTGGTATAACGGTCGCTTTGAATCCAGATATTTATCGCCTAGCTTTTCGCTTAATGGAGATAGCAAAGGCGCAGGGTGTCAAGGTTTCCTTTGACTTGAATTATCGCGAAAGTTTGTGGTCTTCTTTTGAAGAAGCAAGGGAAAAACTATCTCCCTTTGTGCAATTGGCGGATATCTGCTTTGGCCTAGAGCCTATTCAACTTTTAAATGAATCTGGAAAAGATTTGAAGGATGAATTGGGACTAGAACGTCCTTATGAAGATAAGGATACCTTGCTGAAGGTTGTTAAAGGATTAGCAGAGAACTATTCTTTGCAGGGTCTTGCTTTTACCCAGAGGGAAATGACCTACAATAATGAATATTTGCTGAAAGCATACTTGTATCAAGATGGTATTCTTTATGAAACGGAAAAAGAATCCATTCAAGTTTTGGACCGAGTTGGGACAGGGGATGCCTTTACAGCAGGAATTATTTTGGGCTATTTGCAAGAAAAAACACCACAGGAAATAGTCGACTTGGGGATGGCTAGTTTTCAATTCAAACATACCATTGAAGGGGACATTAATGTCATCAGTCAATCAGATATTGATTTGCTATTGAAAAAAGGTTCACGTGAAATAAAACGATAGAAAGAAGGAAAAAGTATGTTGTATCCAATCCAAACAAAAACACGCTCAGTCTATTCCTTAAATGGAATATGGAAATTTAAGCAAGGGAACAATGATGTTCATACTCTGTTAGATACAGATGAAGTGATGGTTGTACCGAGTTCTTTCAATGATGTTGTTGTCGATAAGGCAAAGCGTCGTTTTGTCGGTGATAATTGGTATGAACTGATGGTAGCTCTTCCAGTAGTAGCTGATGATGAAGAGTTAGTTGTACGCTTTGGTTCGGTGACACATCAGGCCAAAGTCTATGCAGATGGTCAGCTAATCGGGGAGCACAAGGGCGGTTTTACCCCTTTTGAATGCTTGGTTCCATCAGACTTATACGATGCTGATCAATTCCGTTTGACAGTTTGTGCTAATAATGAACTAAATTATACAACCCTCCCAGTAGGGAATTATAGTGAAGAAGTGGATGAGAATGGTCAAATTGTGAAGACCGTCAAGGAAAATTTTGACTTTTTCAACTATGCTGGTATCCAGCGGACGGTTCATCTCTATAAACGTCCCAAAAATAGAATTGAGGATATTGTTATTCGGACGGAGCTAAATCAAGATTTGACTCAGGCAGTAGTACATGTTGATGTGAAAGCAGTTGGTCACTATGATTCAATTTGTATTCATATTATAGATCAAGAGGGACAGGAACTAGGTCTTCTTGAAAATGGGCAAATGGTCATTGAACATCCACGCCTTTGGGAGGTCTTGGATGCCTATCTCTATACTGCTAAAGTTGAATTAGTTGACGGAGAAAACTTGCTCGATACCTACTCAGAACAATTCGGTATTCGTAGTGTTGCGGTTGAAAATGGGCAATTTTTCATCAACGGAAAACCGTTCTATTTCAAGGGATTTGGTAAGCATGAAGATACTTTCATCAATGGTCGTGGTTTCAATGAAGCAGCCAATCTGATGGATTTGAATTTGCTTAAAGATATTGGAGCAAATTCCTTTAGAACATCGCATTATCCTTATTCAGAGGAGATGATGAGACTGGCTGACCGTTTGGGTATCGTTATCATTGATGAAGTGCCAGCAGTTGGTCTGTTCCAGCTTTTCAATGCAGCCTTGAATTTGACAGGTGATTCTGAAGAAGTAAAAAATACTTGGGAAGTTATGCAAACCAAGGAGGCTCATGAGCTGGTGATTGATGAATTGATAGCTCGTGACAAAAATCATCCATCCGTAGTGATGTGGGTCGTCGCCAATGAGCCAGCAGGGCATGAAAAAGGCGCGCGTGCTTACTTTGAACCTTTGATTCAGCGCATGAGGGACAGAGATCCTTCTAAGCGTCCTGTGACCTTGGTCAATATTATGACAGCAACGCCTGATAAGGATGAGGTTATGGATTTGGTTGATGTTGTCTGTCTCAATCGTTACTATGGTTGGTATGTTGAACATGGTGACTTGAAGGCAGCAGAAAAGGGCTTGAGACAGGAATTAGAGACCTGGCAAGGACTTTATCCAGACAAGCCAATTTTGATTACGGAATATGGTGCAGATACTCTTCCAGGTTTGCATTCGATGTGGGATATTCCTTATACAGAGGAATTTCAGGTGGATTACTATGATATGAACCATCGCGTCTTTGATTCTATTCCTAATTTAGTTGGTGAGCAGGTATGGAATTTTGCAGATTTTGAAACTACAGTTGGTATCATTCGCATACAAGGAAACCATAAAGGATTATTCTCAAGAAATCGACAACCCAAGCAAATTGTAAGAGAAATTAAGAAACGTTGGACTGCCATTCCGAACTACCATTATAAGAAGAATTAGGCTATAATAGGGGTAGATAGAAAGTCAGATTGAAGGAGTTACATATGGCAAGACCCTTGGTAGAAAAAACATCAGAACGCTTATTGGAATTGATTTTGGAAAGAGGATATGAAGTTGGAGACAAGCTTCCGAATGAATATGAATTGGCCCAAGATTTAGAAGTTGGACGTTCGACTGTTCGTGAAGCTGTTCGAAGTTTGGCTACTCGAAATATTCTGGAGGTGCGCCAAGGGTCGGGAACCTATATCAGCTCCAAAAAGGGAGTATCAGAGGATCCTTTAGGTTTTTCTTTGGTCAGAGACCGTGTGAAGTTGACGACAGATTTGTTTGAAGTGCGGTATTTGCTTGAACCGAGAATTGCGGAGCGTGTTGCACAGTTTGCCTCGGACGAAGATATTGCTCGACTAGAAGAAATTGTCCTTGCTATTGAAGAGGCGGTAGCTGCTGGAGATTCGAAGCATCTGGAATTGGATGTACAATTCCACTGTATGTTAGCTGAGATGAGTGGGAATCTGGCAATGACAAGTCTCATGCCTGTCATTAACCAGTCTATCCATCTAATCAATGAAAATTATTCAAATCGTCAGATGAAAACAGATAGTTTACAGGCCCATAGGAATATCTTAATGGCTATCAAACAACGTCATCCTGTTGCAGCATATGATAGCATGCTAGCACATATTATAGCAGTAAGACAGGTTGTATTGAGTGAGTGGTTTGGTAAAGATATGACCATGCAGGGTCTCAATGATCATAAATAGAAACACAAAATAGACTGCCCAGAATAATTTTCTGGGTATTTTTTGCATTTTTCTTGACAAATCATCTGATGAATTGTATACTATAGCTATAAATGACAACGCTTTCTAATTGGAGGTCAAGATGTTAAAGCAATTAAAAGAAAATTACTTTTTCGCAGTAATTCGTGGAAAAGATGAAGAAGATGCGAAAGAAATCGCTCGCCATGCGATTTTGGGAGGTATTCGAAATATTGAGATTACATTTTCGACTCCAAATGCAGCGACAGTTATCAAAGAATTACAAGAGGAGTTCTCAGACGATTCTTCCGTAGTCATCGGTGCAGGAACTGTAATGAATCTTAAGTTGGCACAAGCGGCCATTGATGCTGGTGCTAGTTTCCTGGTTAGTCCTCATTTTGATAGGGAAATTCAAGACTTGGCGAAAAAGGTTGGAGTGCTATACTTCCCAGGCTGTGCAACTGCAACAGAGATTGTCACAGCCAGCCAGGCGGGATGTCCCATTATCAAGCTTTTCCCTGGCGGTGTGTTGGGACCTGGATTTATCAAGGATATTCACGGACCTATGCCTGAAGTGGATTTGATGCCTTCAGGTGGCGTATCAGTTGATAATGTTGCAGATTGGAAAAAAGCCGGTGCATGTGCTGTTGGAGTAGGTTCGGCTTTGGCAAGTCGAGTACAGGCTGAAGGCTATGAAAGTGTAACGACGATTGCTCGCAGTTTTGTTGCAGCTTTGGAGGGATGAAATGAGTTTTAATGACAAAAACTTTATGCTAAAAAATGAGCCTGCAAAGGAACTTTACGGGAAAATAGCAGAGCTTCCTATCTATGATTTCCATTGCCACCTTGATCCGAAGGAAATTTTTGAAGATAAGGTCTATGAAGATATTATTGATCTGTGGTTGGGGGGTGACCATTATAAGTGGCGCTTGATGCGGGCTAATGGTATCTCAGAAGAAGAAATCACAGGTTCAGCAAGTAAACTAGATAAGTTTAAGGCCTGGGCAAGAACCTTGGAACGGGCTTTCGGAAATCCTCTCTATCATTGGAGTCATTTGGAATTGCGCCAGGTTTTCGGTGTTGAGGAATTGTTGACCGCAGAAAATGCAGAGCGACTCTATCATCAGCTCAATGCTTATTTGCAAGAACATCAAGTTAGTCCACGTAAGCTGATTGCGGATGCTAGGGTGACCTTTATTGGGACTACTGACCATCCATTAGATACACTAGAATGGCATAAGCGCTTGGCTGAGGACTCTACCATAGATACTGTAGTGGCACCGACTTTCCGCCCTGATGAAGCCTTTATCGAGCATCGAAATTTCAATCCATTTATGAAACGCTTGGAGGAAGTAACAGGGGTAGCAGTAAGAGACTTTGCAAGTTTTGTAGAGGCACTAGGTCAGCGAGTTTCCTATTTTGCTCAACATGGTTGCCGAGCAAGTGACATCAGTTTTACGACTATTTCCTATGAAGAGGCTACCCTCGAAGAGTTGGATGAAATTTTACTAGCAAGACTTGCAGGTAAAGAAGCTGGTCAATCCAGTATCAATAAATGGCAGACTGCTATCTTTAGAGAATTGTGCAGATTGTACAAGAAACATGGCTTTGTGACGCAAGTTCACTTTGGTGCCTTACGGAATAACCATACAGGACTGTTTGAAAAACTTGGAGCAGATGTAGGTGTGGATTCGATTGGAGACCAGACATGTCTGACTGTGAATTTGAATCGTTTGTTAGATAACTTGGTCAAGGAAAATGCCTTTCCAAAAATGATTTGGTACAATCTCAATCCAAGTTACAACATTGCTTTGGCCAATACTTTGGCGAATTTCCAGTCCAATGAGGAAGGGCTTCGTAGTCAGCTACAATTTGGTGCTGGTTGGTGGTTCAATGATACCAAGTTGGGCATGATTGACCAGATGAATGCCTATGCAGAACAGGGCATGCTTGCTAATTTTGTTGGTATGTTGACAGATTCGCGTAGCTTTTTATCTTATCAACGGCATGATTATTTCAGACGCATTTTAGCGACCTATGTTGGCCAATGGATTGTTGATGAAGAAGTGCCTGAAGATTACAATCGTTTAGGCCAGTTTGTAGAAGCCATATCCTATTACAATGCCAAAGAATTTTTTGAACAATAAAGGAGAGTAAATCATGAAAATGTCATTTCGATGGTACGGGAAAAAAGATCCTGTGACACTGGAAGAGATTAAAGCAATCCCTGGTATGCAGGGAATCGTAACGGCAGTCTACGATGTACCAGTTGGTCAAGCTTGGCCACTAGAAAACATTCTAGAACTGAAAAAAATGGTCGAAGAGGCAGGACTTGAAATTACGGTTATCGAATCCATACCTGTCCATGAAGACATCAAACAAGGGAAGCCAAATCGTGATGAGTTAATCGAAAACTATAAAACTTCCATCCGTAATGTCGGGGCTGCAGGTATTCCAGTTGTATGCTATAATTTCATGCCTGTGTTTGACTGGACCCGTTCAGACTTGCACCACCCACTTCCAGATGGCTCAACCTCTTTAGCTTTCCTTAAATCTGATTTGGCTGGTGTTGATCCTGTGGCGGATGATTTGAATTTACCTGGTTGGGACTCGTCCTATTCCAAGGAAGAAATGAAGGCTATTATCGAAAATTATCGTCAGAATATCTCTGAAGAAGATTTATGGGCGAATTTGGAGTATTTTATCAAAGCGATTATACCAACGGCTGAGGAGGCTGGCGTCAAAATGGCCATTCACCCTGATGACCCTCCGTATGGAATTTTCGGATTACCTCGTATCATCACTGGTCAAGAAGCCGTTGAACGATTTTTGAATCTCTATGATTCAGAACACAATGGAATTACCATGTGTGTAGGATCCTATGCTTCTGATCCGAAAAATGATGTCCTTGCCATGACGGAATATGCTCTCAAACGCAATCGCATCAATTTTATGCATACGCGCAATGTGACGGCAGGTGCTTGGGGCTTCCAAGAAACAGCACATCTGTCACAGGCTGGTGACATTGATATGAATGCTGTTGTTAAATTATTGGTGGACTATGACTGGGCTGGAGCCTTACGTCCAGACCACGGTCGTCGTATCTGGGGAGACCAGACCAAGACACCTGGTTATGGTCTGTATGACCGAGCCCTTGGGGCAACCTACTTTAACGGTCTCTATGAAGCCAATATGCGAGCAGCAGGCAAGACACCAGATTTTGGAATTAAAGTAAAAACAGTTGGAAATAAGGAGAGCTAATATGTCACGTGTTATTGAATTTAAGGACAAGGTTGTTGTTATTACAGGTGCAGGAGGCGTTCTTTGTGGCTATTTGGCAAAAGAATTTGCTAAGGCTGGTGCAAAGGTTGCGCTTTTGGACTTAAATGAAGCTGCGGCTCAGGTCTTCGTTGATGAGATTGCAGTAGCAGGAGGCGTAGCAAAAGCCTATAAGTCAAACGTTCTTTCTAAGGAAAATTTGGAAGAAGTCCGCCAGCAAGTCCTAGCAGATTTTGGACCAGTAGATATTTTAATCAATGGTGCTGGAGGCAATAATCCCAAAGCGACAACGGACAATGAATTCCATGAGATTGGACTACCAGCTGATACCAAAACTTTCTTCGACTTGGATGAGGCAGGTATCAACTTTGTATTCAATTTGAATTATCTAGGAACCTTATTGCCAACACAGGTCTTTGCACAGGATATGATCGGTCGCTCGGGAGCAAATATTATCAATATTTCCAGCATGAATGCCTTTACTCCTTTGACAAAAATTCCAGCCTATTCAGGTGCCAAGGCTGCTATTAGTAATTTTACCCAATGGTTAGCAGTCCATTTTTCAAAAGTTGGCATCCGTTGTAATGCGATTGCGCCTGGATTCTTGGTTACCAACCAAAACCGTGGTTTGCTGTTTGACGAGTCGGGTCAACCGACCGCACGTGCCAACAAGATTTTGACCAATACACCAATGGGGCGGTTTGGTGAAGCGGAAGAGCTAGTCGGCGGAGTCTTCTTCTTGGCAGACGAGAATTTGGCAAGTTTTGTCAACGGTGTTGTTTTACCGATTGATGGTGGCTTCTCAGCCTATTCAGGAGTCTGATGATGAAAACGGATTACGTATTTTGTGTGGACTCTGATGGCTGCGCCATGGACACCATGACCTACAAACATAAACTCTTTTTCGGCCCCTTGGCTGCGGAAGTTTTTGGTGTTGAAGATAAAGAACCGTTTTTAGCTGAATGGAATCGAGTTAATCTCTACTCTCGAGAACGTGGCATTAACCGTTTTGTAGGCTTAGTTAAAGGCCTAGATTTTGCAGGTGTGACTGGTATAGACAACTTGAAAAATTGGGTTGCTACAACAGATTCTTTGTCAAATGCTTCTCTGGAAAGATTGATAGAGGAGCAGCCATCAAAAGACTTGGAATTAGCTTTAGAATGGTCCAATCAAGTCAATCAAGCCATTAAGAAGTATAGTGGACCAGTTTTAGCCTTCATCGGCGTTCACAAGGGCTTGGAAAAATTGAGCCAGTTAGGAAAAGTCTACGTAGTTTCTTCTGCTAATAAGGAAGCGGTAGAAGAAGAGTGGACAGACCAGGGTTTGATGGACTTTGTTACAGAATTGTACTGTCAAGACCGTGGCAAGAAAGAAGATGTCATCAAACTGTTAATAGAGGAAGGGTATTGTCCTGAGCAGATTATGATGATTGGTGACTCGCCAGGTGATTTGAAGGCGGCGAAACTCAATAATGTTCACTTCTATCCTATTTTAGTAGGACAAGAGATGCAATCTTGGGCGGATTTGACAGAAACGATTGCAGATGAATTTGTTCATCAATTATTCACAGATGAGAAAGAAACAGAATTGATACAGGCATTTTGGAATAATTTAGACGACTAGAGAAGGGCTAGAGGCGCTATGCCCTCTAGCTTTTTTGGAGGCAAACATGACACATTTAGTAGATTTACGGAAGAAACCTTACAGCCTTGATGATGAGGCAATTTCTTGGATTGAAGAAACCATTGCTCAGATGACCTTGGATGAAAAAATCGGTCACCTCTTTGTCAATATGGGGAGCCAGCGGACGGAAGACTATCTGACTGGAGTATTAAATGATTATAAGATTGCTGCTGTTCGTTACAATCCTGGCCCTGCTGCAGATATTTGGGAGCAAAACTATATTTTGCAGACCAAGTCTAAGATTCCCCTTTTGATTGCAGCCAATACCGAATCTGGTGGGAATGGCGCCGTTACGGACGGAACGAAAATTGGGGATGAAATCAAGATTGCTGCGACAACCGATCTCCGCTATGCTTATGAAATGGGGAAAGTTGCAGGACTTGAAGCAGCTGCAGTAGGTTGCAATGCCTCCTTTGCACCGATTATGGACCTCAGTCGTAATTGGCGCAATCCTATCATTGCAAACCGAACTTGGGGAGCTAATGTAGACCAAGTCATTGAATTATCCAAAGAATACATGCGTGGCATTATGGAGCATGGCATTGTGCCGTTTGCTAAGCATTTCCCAGGCGATGGTATTGATGAACGTGACCATCATCTCTCTTTTGCTTCGAATCCCATGACCAAGTCTGAATGGATGGAAACATTTGGACGGATTTACGGTGAGATGGCTGAAGCAGGTCTTCCAGGTATCATGGCGGGGCACATTCATTTGCCAAATGTTGAGAAAGAAATGCACCCAGAACGTGAATTGGATGACATGTTACCAGCTTCGCTGAATAAAACCCTCTTGGATGAGTTGCTTCGTGGAGAGTTAGGTTATAATGGAGCCATTGTCACGGATGCCAGTCATATGATCGGTATGACAGCTTCTATGTCCCGTCGTGAGCTATTGCCTACAGCTATTGAGGCAGGATGTGATCTTTTCCTTTTCTTCAACGATCCAGAAGAAGATTTGCAATGGATGAAAGAAGGATTGGAAAATGGTCTGCTTTCTGAGGAACGTCTACATGATGCCCTTCGTCGTACCTTGGGTTTGAAAGCTAAACTCGGTCTTCACTTGTTTGAAGGTCGTCGTCAGGAAATCATGGTTCCAAAAGAAGAAGCGCTGGCTTTGATTGGTAGAGATGAGGCGAAACAGCTTGCAAAAGAAGTAGCTGACAAGGCGATTACCCTGGTAAAAGCCAAACAAGAAGGAATTTTCCCAGTCAATCCAGAACGCTACAAACGTATTTTGTTGGTCGAAGTAGATGGCTATAAGGGTGGTTTTGGTGCCATGATCAATGCTGGCAAGAAGAGAGCAGCTGATACGCTGAAAGAACTATTAGAAGCTCGAGGCCACCAAGTATCTATCTGGGAAAATACAGAAGCACGGATTGCCAAATTGCCAGAAGAAGAAAGACCAGCAGCGATTGCAAATGTCTATGCTTCCAAGCGTCCAATTGCCGAAATCACAGATAACTATGATTTGATTATCAATTTAGTTGATGTCAACTCAGGAGGGACAACTCAGCGGATTATTTGGCCAGCTGCCAAGGGAACACCAGACCAGCCTTTCTATGTTCACGAAATTCCAACCATTGTTGTCTCTGTTCAGCACCCGTTCGCACTTGCAGATATGCCACAGGTTGCAACCTATATCAATGCCTACGATGGCTTGCCTGTCACATTAGAAGCCTTGGTTGCCAAACTAGCAGGAGAGTCAGCCTTTACAGGAGTATCACCTGTTGATGCCTACTGTGGCTTGGTAGATACACAGATTTGGCGCGGAAAATAAGGAGGAAAACATGCCTAGATTAGTTGATTTGCGGAAGAAACCCTATTATTTGAATGAAGAGCAGATTTCTTGGGTGGAAGATACCTTGGATCATCTGACTGATGAAGAAAAAATCGGTCAATTGTTTGTCAATCTATTCTTCTTCGGAGGAGATGCCTTTAGTGGAAATAATCTGAGTAATCAGGAATTGATGAATCGATACCATATAGGCGGAGCCCGTTATATGAATGGTAGTCCAGAACAGGTACAAGGACTGATTAACGAGTTGCAAAGCTATTCAAAAGTACCTCTCTTGGTTGCAGCGAACTGTGACTCAGGTGGAGATGGCGCTGTGAAAGGCGGAACCTATATTTCCTCAGGTGCTCAATCGGAAGCCAGTCGGGATCCTCGTATTCCCTACCTAGCAGGTCTCGTATCTGCGAGAGAGGAGACTGCATTAGGTGTAAATGTCAACTTTGATCCGTGCGTGGACATTGTACAGAACTGGCGCAATACGATTGTCAATACCAGAGCCTACGGCACAAATGCGGATGATGTGATTGCCTATACCAGTGCCTATTTAGAAGGATTAACTGCTGAAAGAGATGTTATTCAATGTATCAAGCATTTCCCAGGAGATGGTACAGAAGAACGTGATCAGCATCTAGTCCTCGGTGTCAATGAACTCTCTCCAGAAGAATGGGACAATAGTTTTGGTCGTGTCTATCGTCATCATATTGAAGCTGGTGTTGAGATGATTATGGCAGGTCATATAGCCTTGCCATATTACCAGAAAGAACTGAATCCAAGTTTGATGGACGAAGATATTTTGCCTGCAACACTGGCTCCTGAATTGATTCAAGATTTATTGAAAGAAAAATTGGAATTCAATGGCTTGGTTATAACAGATGCCAGCCACATGTTGGGGATGACAGCAGCCATGCGTCGTGAAGACTACGTACCTGCAGCCATTGCTGCGGGTTGTGATATGTTCTTATTCTTCAATAACTTAGAAGAAGATTTTGAATTTATGCTCAATGGCTACCGCAAGGGAGTGATTACTGAGGAAAGACTTCATGATGCTCTCCGTCGCATTTTAGGTCTGAAAGCCAAACTCAATCTGCATATCAAGCAAGCGGAAGGAACCTTGCTAAAATCAGCTGATGAATTGGCTATTATCGGCTGTGAAGAACACTTGGCTTGGCAACGTGAGGCAGCAGACAAGGCAATTACGCTGTTGAAAGATACACAGAAAAATCTTCCAATCAGTCCAGAAACCCATCGCAGAATCCGTTTGTATTACCTAGAAGGTGAAAAAGAAGGGATTATGGCAGCAAGTACAGAAGTGGTTGATAATCTTAAAGCTGCCTTGGAAGCGCGTGGTTATGAAGTGACCGTCAATGATGGTACGACTCGGATCAAAGGAAAAACGTTGCAATACCGAGAAGAAGTTGATTTAGCCTTGACTGTTGCCAATGTCATTGGATATGGAGCGCAGAATAATTACCGCATCCAGTGGAAAACGGCCATGTCCAATGAAGTTCCTTGGTATGTACATGAAGTTCCAACCGTTTTCGTTTCACTAAACTATACGACCCATCTTCACGATGTTACCATGGTCAAAACTGCTATCAATGCCTACCATCACAATAAAAATACTATTGAATCCCTCCTTGATAAATTGGAAGGAAAAGATGACTTCTATGGTGTGCCAAATGAGAATGTTTGGGCCAATAAATGGCAAGCAAAACTATAAAACTAAACTCCTTTCTATCCTAGATAGAGGGAGTTTTTCTAGGGATATTTATTGCCAAACTTTCTTATTTTTGATAGAATATTCTTAATTGAATAGAAGTCTGTGAGACTAGTACACCTATGGAAACTGCCCAGGGAGTTGAGCCGTGACTGCAAGCTCAATCAGTGAAAGTTGGTCGAATTCACTCACGCAAGGACTTAGAACTAAGGTCTGCCTAGCAGATGAAAACGGATGGTACCGCGTGACAACGCTCCGATACGAGTGGTGTCATGCGTTTTTTTATTGGAGGAATTATGTCAAACATTGAACAACAGTTGGCTGAACTAAGCCAATCCACACTAGAAAAGCTAAAAGAAATCCAGCACCAAGGAGAAAAAGAACTACAAGACCTGCGTGTTGCAGTTTTGGGTAAAAAAGGGTCCTTGACGGATCTGTTGAAAGGTTTGAAAGATCTTTCTAACGATATGAAACCAATCGTTGGTAAGCAGGTCAATGAAGTGCGTGATGTGCTGACAGCAGCCTTTGAAGAAACAGCTCAGAAGGTTGCAGCAGCGAAAATTCAACAGCAATTAGCATCAGAAACTATTGATGTGACCCTGCCAGGTCGTCAGGTCAAGGTTGGAAAACGCCATGTTTTAACGCAAACATCAGAGGAAATTGAAGATATTTTCTTGGGCATGGGCTTCCAAATCGTTGACGGGTTTGAAGTGGAGAAAGACTACTACAACTTTGAGCGCATGAATTTGCCAAAAGATCATCCAGCGCGTGATATGCAAGATACCTTCTACATCACAGAAGAAATCCTTATGCGGACCCATACGTCACCTGTTCAAGCTCGAACCATGGACCAGCATGATTTTTCAAAGGGTGCCTTGAAGATGATTTCGCCAGGGCGTGTTTTCCGTCGTGATACGGACGATGCGACCCACAGCCACCAGTTCCACCAGATTGAAGGATTAGTTGTCGGTGAAAATGTATCCATGGGTGACCTCAAGGGTACGCTTGAATTGATCATCAAGAAAATGTTTGGTGAAGAGCGTCAGATTCGTCTGCGCCCATCTTACTTCCCGTTCACAGAGCCTTCTGTTGAGGTGGATGTTTCTTGCTTCAAGTGTGGTGGTGACGGCTGTAACGTATGTAAGAAAACAGGCTGGATTGAAATCCTCGGTGCCGGCATGGTCCACCCACAAGTATTGGAAATGAGTGGGATTGACTCAACCAAGTACTCTGGATTTGCCTTTGGTCTTGGTCAGGAACGGATTGCCATGCTTCGTTACGGTATCAATGACATCCGTGGTTTCTACCAAGGCGATGTACGATTCTCGGAGCAGTTTTAACGTAGCACTACTTAAGGCTGACAAAGTCAGCTCTTAAGTAGACGGGAATCGCTATTCTGCGACTTCCCTAGCTACCTTACTAGGATTTCAAGCAAAAAATATCGTTTTGCTTGAAATCCGTCGTAATCCGAAAAAGTTAGTAAATTGTTGTTTGAGAGAAACGGTAGCTGCTATAGCGGTCTACCTACTCCCCTCACTAGTTCTAAGGTTGAAAAAGTATCTTTTTATACCTTAGAGCGTCGTAACTCCGTAGGAGTGAGTAGAAGGAAATCGCTATTCTGCGACTTCCCTAGCTACTTTATTAGGATTTCAAGCAAAAAATATTGTTTTGCTTGAAAGTTGTCGTGATTTAGGTAGTTTGTTAGGTATTCAGTACGAGAAATGGTAGCTGTTCTAGCGGTTTACTTAGTCCACTTAGGTAATGAAAGGCAATGAGATGAAGATTGATCCTATACGTTTAGAAGAGGTTTCCGTTTTGCAGGAGCTGGCCAAGCAGACCTTTGCTGAAACCTTTGCTCATGACAATGATCCAGAGGAGTTGGAAGCATTCTTCGAGGAGGCTTATTCCGTGGAGGTTTTGACAAGGGAGTTGTCTGATCCCAATTGCCAGCATTATTTTTTAAGGGTTGATGAACAGGTAGTTGGTTATCTCAAGTTCAACCAAGGTTCTGCCCAGACGGAGCAGGAGTTGGAAAATGCCTTTGAGATCCAGCGTATCTATCTCTTGCAGGCTTTTCAAGGCCGCGGTCTTGGGAAGGTCTTGTTTGAATTTGCTTTGGAAAAAGCAGAGCAGTCTAGTTGTGACTGGGTCTGGCTGGGAGTTTGGGAACATAATTACAAGGCTCAGCAATTCTATGCAAAATACGGTTTTGAAAAATTTGGCCAGCATGAATTTGCGGTCGGTGATAAGATTGATGTGGATTGGCTACTGAAACGGCCTTTGCACCAGAAAGGATAATATGTTAGTAAGTTATAAATGGTTAAAAGAACTGGTTGACTTTGATGCGACAAGTCATGACTTGTCTGAAAAAATGTCAACAACAGGAATTGAAGTAGAAGGGGTTGAGCAAAAGAGTGCTGGCCTTTCTAAGTTGGTTGTCGGGCAGGTTGTGTCTGCTGAGCCAATTCCAGATACCCACCTCAATATCTGTCAGGTCAATGTGGGTGAGGAAATCACGCAAATCGTTTGCGGTGCTCCAAATGTTAAGCCAGGCATCAAGGTGATCGTCGCTCTGCCAGGTGCGCGTATCGCTGGCAACTACAAGATCAAGAAAGGCAAAATTCGCGGCGTTGAGTCTTTGGGTATGCTCTGCTCATTGAGCGAAATCGGTGTGTCCGACTCTGTGGTGCCAAAGGTCTATGCGGACGGTATCTACCACCTGCCAGAAGATGCAGTCGTGGGTGAGCCAATCTTTTCATACCTGGACCTGGACGACGAGATTATCGAGCTGTCCATCACACCAAACCGTGCCGACGCTCTCTCTATGCGTGGCGTGGCTCACGAAGTGGCAGCTATCTATGACAGCAAGGTCAACTTCAAGCCTGTTGTCTTGGAAGAAAGCGACAAGAAGGCCAGCGATGTGATTGAAGTGGCTATTGAGTCAGACAAGGTGACTGCCTACACGGCCCGTGTCATTGAAAATGTGACCATCGCACCAAGCCCACAGTGGTTACAAAATCTGCTCATGAACGCAGGTATTCGCCCGCTTAACAACGTGGTTGACATCACCAACTATATCTTGCTCTACTTCGGTCAGCCAATGCACGCCTTTGACTTTGACAAGTTTGATGGCAAGAAAATCGTGGCTCGTCAGGCAAAAGAGGGTGAAAACTTGGTGACCCTTGACGGTGAAGAGCGTGACTTGATTGCCGATGATATCGTCATTTCCGTTGCGAACAAGGCAGTTGCCCTCGGTGGTGTCATGGGCGGTGCCAACACAGAGATTGACAACAACTCTAAGACCGTTGTGCTGGAAGCTGCCCTTTTTGACGGCAAGTCTATCCGCAAGACCTCAGGTCGCCTCAACCTTCGCTCTGAGTCCTCTTCTCGCTTTGAAAAAGGCATCAACGTGGCAACTTTGACGGAAGCTATGGACACAGCAGCTGCTATGATTGCGGAACTGGCTGGCGGTCAGGTCTTGTCTGGTATCGTTTCTGCGGGTAGCGTAGATACTTCGGATGTCCCAGTCACAGCGACCATTGACTACGTTAACCGCTCGCTCGGGACTAATCTTGACTATGCTCAGATCGCAGATATTTTCCGTCGTTTAGGTATGGAAACAACTGGCGATACAAGTAAGTTCACAGTAGCAGTACCACGTCGTCGTTGGGACATTCGTATTCCAGCAGACTTGGTAGAAGAAATCGCTCGTATTTATGGGTATAATAATCTGCCGACCACTCTTCCAAAAGAGGACGGTACAGCAGGTGAGTTGACCCTGACCCAGAACATCCGTCGCCAAGTACGTAGCCTGGCAGAAGGTGCAGGCCTGACAGAAATCATTTCCTACGCCTTGACAACACCTGAAAAGGCTGTGGAGTTTGCAGCACGTCCAACCACAGTCACCGAACTAATGTGGCCAATGACTGTTGACCGCTCTGCCCTTCGTCAGAACATGGTGTCTGGTATGCTGGAAACTCTTGCCTACAACGTGGCTCGTAAGAACAAGAACTTGGCTCTTTACGAAATCGGTAAAATCTTTGAACAGTCTGGCAATCCAAAAGAGGACCTGCCACAAGAAATCAACAAGTTTGCCCTTGTCTTGACTGGTTTGGTAGCTGAGAAAGACTTCCAGACACCAGCTGTGCCTGTTGATTTCTTCCATGCCAAAGGGATTTTGGAAGCAATCTTTGCTCATTACAAGTTGGCTGTTGATTTTGTAGCGACTAGTGAGATTGCGGCCTTGCACCCAGGTCGGACAGCTGAAATCCATTTGAATGAGGCTGTGATCGGCTTTGTCGGTCAGGTACATCCTCAAACGGCTAAGGACTACGGTATTCCTGAAACTTACGTGGCTGAAATCAATCTGGATGCGATTGAGCAAGCTCTCCAGCCTGCTCAGCCATTTACCGAAATCTCCAAATTCCCAGCGGTTAGCCGTGATATTGCCCTGCTTTTGAGCAGCGATGTCAAGCATCAGGATGTCCTGGATGCCATTGCTGGTGCGGGCGTGAAACGCTTGACCAAGGTTACCCTCTTTGATGTCTATGCGGGCAGCAATATTGAGGCTGGTAAGAAATCTATGGCTTACAACCTGACCTTCCAAAATCCTGCGGATAGCCTGACGGATGAGGAAGTGGCTAAGTACATGGAGAAAATTAGTAAGTCGCTCGAAGCGCTTGGTGCTGAAATTCGTTAACATGTAAATCTTGTGAAATCCTAGTCAGCGGGCTAGGATTTTTTGGAGGGAAGTATGAACACTCAAGATATTCAAGAAAAATTTTTCCGAGATGGAAAGTTGCTTGTCATTCCGAAGAAATTAAAAAGTAAGCAGGTCTTGTTTGCCTACTTGCAGGAGGAATTGGCTAAGAAGGGCTCGACATTTACAGAAAAAGATGTCAATGCCTTTCTAGCTGAGATCTATGACGATTATGCTATTTTAAGACGTTACTTGGTAGATTATGGCTACCTATCGCGTGATCAGTATGGTTTGGAATACAGAATAGAAGAAAAGAGATGATTGCGGTCATCTCTTTTGTCTTACAAAATAAAGGGTTCAATCTTCAATTCTATCCTATCACCGTATTTAGCCAGCAAATCTTCTGCCAAGGGGTGATAGAGTTCCCTCAGTTGCTCAATCTTGTCTGGAAATTGTTTGCCGATGTAGTCAAATTTACATTCTACAGTGTGAAAGAGTTGGTGGAAGAGCTCGTTGATGGCATGAAGTCTAGCAATCATCTCCTCATCCCCTTCCAGCCATTCAGGGATTTCGACGCGGTTGTCGACAAAACCATCAATCAATTTTACAGGGAAGGACCCGTATTCTAAGACAAATTCGTACATAGTTGTTCTCCTTGAGTTTTCCATATTTTAGCACAATCCTCACAAAATGGGTAGAAAGTTGATTGTTGATATAGTAAGTATTTGCAAGAAAGGATTTTTTCCCGTAAAATGGAGAAAAAAACACGAGGAGTAAACATGGATAAATATCATATTCCACCGGTTTTGGTGTTTGAAAATTATGAGTTGGTTGAGGTCTCAAATGGTCGAGTGGTCATTGAGACAAGAGTAGTTGAGTCTTCCTTGAATATTTATGGCATGACCCACGGAGGTTATCTGTTTACCTTTTGTGATAATGTTGCTGGACTGGCTGTTTTCTCTCAGGGATACAAGTGTGTGACCCTCCAGTCCAATGTTCATTTTACAAGGGCGGGCCATCTGGGAGACAAGTTGACTATCACGGCAGAAATTGTTCACGATGGTCGTTCAACCAAGTTGGTAGAAGCAGTTGTTACCAATGAAAAAGGTCAAAAATTAGTCAGAGCTAGCTTCACCATGTTTGTGACGGGAACCTTTGAAGAAGAATCTTAAAATTTTTGTGATTTTATGAGCATTATTTTTGAAATCGGTAACAGTCATGTGTATAATGGATAGTGTAAAAAATATATTTTCGAAAGTGAGATTTTCCATTATGGCTAAAATCGTCGTTGTGGGTACAAACCACGCTGGTACTGCATGTATCAAAACAATGTTGTCAAACTACGGTGCTGAAAATGAAATCGTAACATTTGACCAAAACTCAAACATTTCTTTCTTGGGTTGTGGTATGGCACTTTGGATCGGTGAACAAATCGATGGTCCAGAAGGTCTTTTCTACTCAGATAAAGAGCAATTGGAAAGCATGGGCGCAACCGTTCACATGCAATCACCAGTTGTAGACATTGACTTCGAGAAAAAAGAAGTGACTGCAATTGTTGACGGTAAGGAGCACGTAGAATCATACGAAAAATTGATTCTTGCGACTGGTTCACAACCAATCATCCCACCAATCAAAGGTGTGGAAATCAAAGAAGGTTCAACTGACTTTGAAGCAACTCTTGAAAACCTTCAATTTGTTAAATTGTACCAAAACGCTGAAGACGTAATCAACAAGCTTGAAAAGCCAGACATCAACCGCGTAGCTGTTGTTGGTGGTGGTTACATCGGTGTTGAGCTTGCAGAAAGCTTCAAACGTAAAGGTAAAGAAGTTGTTCTTGTTGATATTGCTCCAACAGTTATGGGTGCATACTATGACCGCGACTTTACTGAAATGATGAACAAAAACCTTGAAGAAAACGGTGTGAAATTGGCTCTTGGTCAAGCTGTTCAAGCTGTTGAAGGTGACGGTAAAGTTGAGCGTCTTGTGACAGATAAAGAATCATTTGACGTTGACATGGTTATCATGTGTGTAGGCTTCCGTCCTAACACAGGTCTTGCTAAAGGTCAATTGGAAACCTTCCGTAACGGTGCATGGATCGTTGACAAGAAACAAGAAACAAGCATGAAAGACGTTTATGCAATCGGTGACTGTGCAACTATCTACGACAACGCTCGTCAAGATACAAGCTACATCGCTCTTGCTTCAAACGCTGTTCGTACAGGTATCGTAGCAGCACACAACGCAACTGGTCATGAGTTGGAAGGTGTTGGTGTTCAAGGTTCAAATGGTATCTCAATCTTCGGTCTTAACATGGTTTCAACTGGTTTGACAGAAGAGCGCGCGAAAGATGCTGGTTTCAACGCAGCAGTAGCGTCATTCACAGACCTTCAAAAACCTGAATTTATTAAACATAACAACCACGAAGTAGCAATCAAGATTGTCTTTGACAAAGATACACGTGTAGTTCTTGGTTGCCAAATGGTATCACGCGAAGATATGTCAATGGGTATCCACATGTTCTCACTTGCTATCATGAAACAAGTGACAATCGAAGAGTTGGCATTGATGGATCTCTTCTTCTTGCCACACTTCAACAAGCCATACAACTACATTACAATGGCAGCACTTGGTGCGGAATAAGCTTAATTGATAAAATAAGGTCCAGAGTTTTCTCTGGGCTTTTTTACTGGTCTGACATTTCGTAAATGAAGTATATTTTGGTATAATGGAGAGTAATTACATTTTGAGAAAGTATGAGAATATGAACCCTTTATTAAACGGAATGAACGATAGACAGGCGGAGGCTGTTCAGACAACGGAAGGTCCGCTCTTAATTATGGCAGGTGCGGGCTCAGGCAAGACTCGTGTTCTAACCCACCGCATTGCTTATCTGATTGATGAAAAAATGGTTAATCCTTGGAATATTTTGGCCATTACCTTTACCAATAAGGCTGCGCGGGAGATGAAGGAGCGGGCCTATGCGCTCAATCCTGCTACGCAAGACTGCTTGATTGCCACTTTCCACTCCATGTGTGTACGGATTTTGCGTCGGGATGCGGATCACATTGGCTATAACCGTAACTTTACCATCGTAGATCCGGGTGAGCAACGCACGCTGATGAAACGGATTTTGAAAGCTCTAAATCTGGACCCGAAAAAGTGGAGTGAGCGGACCATTTTGGCAACCATTTCCAATGCCAAGAATGATTTGATTGATGATGTGGCTTATGAGGCGCAGGCAGGCGATCTCTATACGCAGATTGTTGCCAAATGCTACAAGGCTTATCAGAAAGAACTCCGTCAGTCAGAGGCAGTCGATTTTGATGACCTAATCATGTTGACGCTCCGCCTATTTGACCAAAATCCTGACGTCCTGACCTACTACCAGCAGAAATTTCAATATATCCATGTCGATGAGTACCAAGATACCAACCACGCCCAGTATCAGCTGGTCAAACTCTTAGCGTCACGCTTTAAGAATATCTGTGTGGTCGGTGATGCGGACCAGTCCATCTATGGCTGGCGTGGGGCGGATATGCAAAATATCTTGGATTTTGAGAAGGATTATCCAGAAAGCAAGGTGGTTTTGCTGGAGGAAAATTACCGCTCGACCAAGACAGTCCTTCAGGCAGCCAATGAGGTTATTGAGAACAATCGCAACCGCCGTCCGAAGAAGCTGTGGACGCAAAATGCTCAGGGAGATTTGATTACCTACTATCGTGCGCGCGATGAGGGCGATGAGGCGATTTATGTTGCCAGTCAAATTGACCAACACCATCGTGAAGGCAAGCCTTATAAGGACTTCGCTGTTCTTTACCGGACCAATGCCCAGTCTCGTACCATTGAGGAGGCCCTGCTCAAGGCCAATATTCCTTACACGATGGTGGGCGGGACCAAGTTCTATAGCCGTAAGGAAATCCGTGATGTGATTTCCTATCTGAATATTATTGCCAACCCTGCGGACAATATTTCTTACGAGCGCATTGTCAATGAACCCAAACGCGGAGTAGGGCCGGGAACAGTCGATAAGATTAGGGACTTTGCGACGACGCATGCCATGTCCTTGCTTGAAGCATCACAGGATATTATGCTGTCTGGTGTCAAGGGTAAGGCTGCTCAAGCCGTTTTTGACCTTGCAACCCTGCTATACAATCTCCGCAATCGACTGGATGAGATGACAGTGACCGAATTGGCCGAGGTGGTCTTAGATAAGACTGGCTACCTCAATGCCTTGGCTGTACAAGGAACGATTGAGGCCAATGCCCGCATTGAAAACATTCAGGAATTTCTTTCGGTGACCAAAAATTTCGATGATAAAGAGGTAGAGGAAGAAGAGACAGGGCTGGATAGGCTCAGCCGATTCTTGCTGGATTTGGCCCTGATTGCTGATACAGACGACGGAGACAAGGAAACGTCGGAAGTCACGCTCATGACCCTTCATGCGGCCAAGGGCTTGGAATTTCCAGTGGTCTTTCTCATTGGTATGGAGGAAAATGTCTTTCCTCTCAGTCGTGCAGCGGAAGAAGAAGCTGAGTTAGAAGAAGAACGCCGTCTGGCTTACGTTGGCATCACCCGTGCCGAGCATATTCTTTATTTGACCAATGCCAATTCCCGCCTCTTGTTCGGTCGGAGCAATTACAACCAGCCTAGTCGTTTTATTCGTGAGATTTCAAGTGATCTCTTGGATTATCAAGGTCTGGCCCGTCCAGCTAATACCAGCTTTAAGGCTTCTTATGTCAATGGCAAAGCGACCCAGTTTGGACAAGGGATGAGTTTGCAGCAGGCTCTCCAAAGTCGGAAATCTTCTGTGCAACAGTCCACTCAATTTGGGGGGACCATGCCTTTTGCTAGCTCCAATCCATCTAGTTCAGCCACAACATGGTCCGTTGGCGACATTGCTGTCCATCGAAAATGGGGTCGCGGTACTGTACTTGAAGTTTCAGGATCGGGCAGCAACCAAGAACTCAAAATCAATTTTCCAGAAATGGGTCTGAAAAAAGTTTTGGCCAGCCTAGCTCCGATTAGCAAGGAGGACTAGTGTGGAGCCAACTATTTGTTTGGATTGTACTAGCTGTTACCATAGTTTTATTAAGTCTATCCCCCATTCTCATCTATGTGTTTTACTACCTTAGCAAGCGGAAAAGTGAACTCTGTACTGCAAAGGTGACAGGCTGTGTTGAAGACTACTCATTCATGTCCTACAATGGCCTTGGCCTGCCTGTCGTGGGCTACTGGGTGAGACAAAGCTATTATTGGGCTGTTGGTCCACATTTCCAATCCTGTCGATACGTCACGGTTTTAACACCCTTATCATGCTTGGTAACGGAACGGGACAGCATGATAATTTGCTAGATAGAAAACATTTACAAGATTCTTTAATTATTTATCGAAATAAGAATAGTCTGTTCAGTCTAACGTCCAGTTCTTTGCTGGACCTTTTTCCATTGGTTCTAGCGTCGATGTTTACTACAATCCACTTAAGCCAAAGCAGGCCTCCGTCCATCGACATATTACGATTTTGTCCAAAAGTTTAGTGTATTTGCTGATAGGATTGCATTGTTTATATATGGTGGTCTGTTTGGTTCTGTGGCTGGCGATGGTCTAGGTTTGACAAATAGGAGGAGGTGACAAGGGTGACAAATCTCAAGTACTTTCAGAAGAGATGGGTAAGAGAGAAATATCTGGTCATGGCTCATTCTCAGCATCATTATAATGCCTTGCGTCAGCTTTTTAAGGGAAATGTTTGGTCAGTTGACAAAGAACTTGAATTTGAACGTTTGCTAGCGGAGGCTTTAGCTCACAATCCTAGTATAAAGACCTTGCGCACTGCCTATCAGCATATTTGGGGTTATTTTAAAAAGTGTGCAAGTGATGAAGAAAGGGAACGCTTCAAGGAATTGGACCTGTTTCTGGAGAGCCAAGCCCAGGAAATGCACAAGTTTTTGAAGTGTAAGACTGACAAGTACCGGCCGCCCTACCTGCTCCAGAGTCGGATAATGCAAGTGGACAAAATACAATAAGGCAGTTATGACTTGTTTTGGGTCATTTCTGTCTTTTTTGAATGGTGATAAGCACAAGTCGAAATCGTATGACAATTTACTCAGTCTAGTGTGGAATTTTCGGCAGATTGATTGTAAATTTAGCACATTCCAGCTTTTCATTCAGGAAATTTATGGTATAATTATGAAATAACAAATTTTTTGAAAATTTTGAAGAATTAACCTAAAGGAGATTTCTATGGCTTATGTAGTAGCTGTTGTTGGTGCAACTGGTGCAGTTGGTGCCCAAATGATAAAAATGTTGGAAGAGTCAACACTTCCAATCGAGAAAGTGCGTTTCCTTGCTTCTGCCCGTTCAGCAGGCAAGACCTTGCAGTTTAAGGGACAGGACATTGTCATTGAAGAAACAACAGAAACAGCCTTTGAAGGAGTGGATATTGCCCTCTTCTCAGCTGGAGGCTCTACATCTGCCAAGTTCGCTCCTTATGCGGTAAAAGCAGGAGCTGTTGTCGTGGACAATACTTCGTATTTCCGTCAAAATCCAGATGTTCCCTTGGTTGTTCCTGAGGTAAATGCTCACGCGCTTGATGCCCACAATGGTATCATTGCTTGCCCTAACTGTTCAACTATTCAGATGATGGTTGCTTTGGAGCCTATTCGTCAGAAATGGGGCTTAGAGCGGATCATCGTATCGACTTATCAGGCAGTTTCTGGTGCTGGTATGGGAGCTATCTTGGAAACTCAGGCTCAATTGCGTGCGTTTTTGAATGATGGAGTAGAACCAAAAGCGGTAGAAGCAAATATTCTTCCTTCAGGTGGCGATAAGAAGCACTATCCAATCGGTTTCAATGCGATTCCACAAATTGACCTCTTCACTGAAAATGATTACACTTATGAAGAGATGAAGATGACCAAAGAAACCAAGAAAATCATGGAAGATGACAGCATTGCCGTTTCTGCAACCTGTGTCCGTATCCCAGTCTTGTCTGCCCACTCTGAATCTGTTTACATTGAAACCAAAGAAATTGCACCGATTGATGAAGTGAAAGCAGCCATCGCAGCCTTTCCAGGTGCTGTTTTAGAAGACGATGTGGCTAATCAAATTTATCCGCAAGCGATTAATGCTGTTGGTAGCCGTGATACCTTTGTTGGTCGTATCCGTAAAGATTTGGACAAAGAAAACGGTATTCACATGTGGGTTGTTTCTGACAACTTGCTCAAAGGTGCTGCATGGAACTCTGTTCAAATCGCTGAAACTCTTCATGAGCGCGGTCTCGTTCGTCCAACAGCAGAATTGAAATTTGAATTGAAATAAAATCATCTATTACGTCTTATCCAACTTACAAGTTTGTCAAATGAAACAGCCGGATTCTTGCTATTTTAGAAAGTAGATATAAACAATTGAAACTTAAAATTATTAAAGGTAATTTTTCAGTTTGTAAACTCGAAGATTATACAAAGATTAACTTGACTAGTTCTTATATTTTTATCGGTAAAACGGATGAAGAAAACTCACTGGTTTGTCTGAGTCAAGAAGTTCCTGATAATGTTATAGAAGAGGACAAAGATTGGATAGCTTTTCGTGTTGTAGGGGTACTTGATTTCTCATTAGTAGGTATCCTTTCACAGATTAGTCAAATATTAGCAGAAGCAAAAATCAGTATCTTTGCAGTATCTACTTTCAATACTGATTACATACTTACTAAAGCTAATAATTTCCCAGCAGCTATTGAAGTTCTTCAGAAAGCTGGATACGAATTTATTGATTAGGAGGTTCTATGTCTATTCAAGATTTACGAGATGTAAAAATCATTACGGCTATGATTACGCCCTTTAAAGAAGATGGTGCCATTAACTATGATGTATTGCCAGAATTGGTCGAACATTTGTTGGCTCATCATACGGAAGGGATTTTGTTGGCAGGAACAACTGCCGAAAGTCCAACTCTAACACACGCTGAGGAGTTAGAATTATTTGCGGCAGTACAAAAGATTGTCGATGGACGCGTGCCATTGATTGCAGGTATCGGTACCAATGATACCCGTGACTCCATCGAGTTTGCCAAGGAAGTTGCGGCCTTTGGTGGCTTTGCGGCAGGTCTTGCCATCGTACCTTATTACAACAAGCCTTCTCAAGAAGGTATGTACCAGCACTTCAAGGCCATTGCGGATGCTTCTGATTTGCCAATCATTATCTACAATATTCCAGGTCGTGTTGTCGTTGAAATGACGCCTGAAACCATGTTGCGTTTGGCAGAGCATCCAAATATCATTGGTGTTAAAGAGTGTACAAGCCTTGCCAACATGGCTTACTTGATTGAGAATAAGCCAGAGGATTTTTTGGTTTATACTGGTGAAGATGGCGATGCCTTCCATGCTATGAACTTGGGAGCAGACGGTGTTATCTCAGTCGCTTCCCATACCAATGGCGATGAAATGTTTGAGATGTTTACTGCCATTGAGCAGCAAGATATCCGAACAGCCGCAGCCATTCAACGCAAGTTTATTCCCAAAGTTAATGCTCTATTCTCTTATCCTAGTCCTGCACCAGTCAAGGCAGTTCTCAATTACATGGGATTTGAAGTTGGACCACTCCGCTTACCATTGGTACCTTGTCCAGAAGAAGACGCCAAACGCATTATCAAAGTCGTCGTTGACGGCGACTACGAAGCAACCAAAGCCATAGTGACAGGAGTTGTTAGACCGGATTATTAAAATAGTCAGGGGAGTGACTATTTTAACGTGAGCTTTGAAATAAGAGAGCGAACAATGTCCGGGGGACATTTTTAACCCGAGCCTAGAAACTGGAAAGCGAGGACAGTCTACGGATAGACTGTTTTAACGCGAGCCTGAAAATACGAAAGCGAGGCTTGTTCGGGGTATACGAATAGTCCAGTGGAGTGAAACAGTTCGGGGAACTGTTTCAGCTGGTCATCAAGAAATACGAAAGTGTCCAAAGCAAACCCGAGCCTAGAAATTCGAGAGAGAGGTCGACCAAGGCGTTAACTGCTATTTTCGACCTTTTATTTAAATTTATTCAAGCACATCATAAAATAGGTGTGCTTTTTTGTTTGGATGTGTAAACCTTTTCAATAAGAATTTGCCTTGTCAATGCTATAATGGAGGAGAAGGGAGGAAGCGGGATGAATATTTTGATCATTGGTGCTTCATTCGCTGGTTTGACAGCTGCAATGGAATGCCAGAAACGCTATCCACAAGCGATTATTTATGTGATTGACAAGGAAGAAAGTACAGGCTACTTTCCCAATGCACTCAATTGGAAAGTAAAAGGGGAAATTTCAAGCTGGGAAGAAGCGAGGGTTGGCTATTTTGAAGGGCTAGAGCAGTCGGCCGTTCATTTCTTACTTGGATGGGAATGCATTTCTATAGAAGCTGTATCTAAAAAAATAAGACTAAAAAAAGAAGAAAGCATACGGGAATTATCCTACGACTATCTCATTTTAGCTATGGGTGCTCAACAAGTTTGGGGACACCAGTCGGTTGATCTATCGGAAAAGATTTTGACAAGTAAATCTATTGGAGAAGCTAAAAAGAGTTTCGAAAAGATTGAAGGGGCCGGAAGGGTAACAGTCATAGGAGCTGGTCAAATTGGTCTTGAAAGTTTGGAGGCTCTCAGTCTTTCATCCATTAAGATCAGGTTGATTGAATCACAAGAATGGCCCTTAGCCAAATATTTCGATCAAGAAATGGTCGATTTTATCTGGGAAGAGTTTGACCGAATTGGACTCGACTATCATTTTTCGGAAACAGTTAATGAAGTTAACTTGGATGAGATAGGTCAAGTCCAGTTACGCAGTTTGCAGGGAACATATCATTCGGACTTGGTGCTTTTGGGTACCAACTTTAGACCCCATACAGATTTGGTGGAAGGACTAGTGGACCTGCATACAGATGGTAGTATTCTGGTGGATGAGTATCTTGAAACCAGCCAAGCTGGAATTTTTGCGGTAGGGGATTTAATTCGGATGCCTGTTACCATGTTTGGGCAGGCCTACCTGCCCATGATCAACCACGCTATGTTGACAGGGCGTCTGGTTGCTGAAAATCTACTGGTTAAGCAGAAGAGCTTAAAGCCTGTTCAACGCATTGTCTCCACCCATGTGTTTGGCTATAATCTGACTAGCGTAGGACTGACAGAAAGGGAAGCAAACCTGTGGTTAGACACAGACACTGTTCGCATCCGTCATCCATTCAGTCAATGGGATAAACATGAAATAGACTTCAAAATGGTGGTCAGTCGAGGAGATGGACGTATTCTTGGTGGTCAATTGGTATCTTCCTCTGACCACATGGCACAGATGAATGTATTGGCACTAGCTATTTCAAAAAATATGACAGTTGAGGACTTGTTACAAGAATCCTGGCTTTGTTTGCCTGGTAGAACCGATCTGCAACCATTCATTATGGAAGCAGCCAATCAGTATTTGTGGCAAAAAAATGACCAAGAATAGGTGGTGATTGTGTGCATATTCTAGACTTATTGGAAAAACGTGAACGCGCTATTTACCAGCTCTTTCTTCTCTTGCGCAAGTCCGTTACACCTATTGGAATAAAGGAAGTTGCCCAGGAGCTCCATCTGTCTAAATCTACCTTGTTACGCTATATAGAAAGTTTCTCTGAAGAGGTTGAAGAGGGCCAGTTTGGTCTAGTTTTTCAAATTAGAGAAGAAGAAATTGTCTTACAACGCGGAGCTAATTTATCCAGACAAGACCTGTTTGCCTATCTCTTTAGAACTAGTATCAAGTACCAGATTTTACTTTATTTTTTTGATAAAAATGAATGCTCCATCCCCATGCTAGCTCAAGATTTATTGCTGAGTGAAGCTACTTTGAACAGACACCTTTCGACATTAAACAAAGTCCTGAAAGAGTTTCAGGTGAGCATACGGAACGGTCGTTTGCGGGGTAGTGAGTTGCAAATTCGCTATTTTTATTATCAATTATTCTGGCTGACTAGGCCTTTCAAGGAATTAGAACAAGATCGGGTCTTTAGGGAGCAACTTGCTCACCTGCCGATTTTTGAACGCTTTTATCAATCACAATTTAATCCTCGACAGGCCCATCAGTTAGCTCTCTGGTTGATGATTGTTCAGAAAAGAATGCGATTGAAGGATTTGGATTTCCAGGCAGTTTATCAGTTAATGGCTCCCTATGAGCAACAGAAATTTTACCGTCACCTACGCCAGCTCTTTTTAACCTTACGCCAGCAAGCTTCCGCTTCCTTTCAAGAGGGAGACACCATGTCTGTTTTTGCCTTCTTGTTTAGTCAAGGGATAGTGGCAGCCCATCAACTAGAACAGGTCTTAGGATTCGGAGGCCCCATTATGGAAGCGACTAGTTGGGCCTTTCAACGTGTAAAAATACTCTTGAAGACAGATTTGACAGTGGAAGAAGGAGAACTCTATCATCTCAATCAGGTCTTTAGTCAGCTCTATTTTTTTACTTCCTGCATCGATAGTGGCTTGGATGAGTTGGCTGACTATGATCCCTTCATGCAAGAGGCTGCTTCTAGTATCTTGCACCATGTATCTGAGGAGATTTTTGGGAGAAGGCAAGCCCCAGCCACCAGTCATTTGCTATCTTTGACGCAATTATTTTCATATTTTATGCAGGTGGAGCCAACCATGGTGAAAATTGGGTGGGCATCCAGTTATCCGTCTGTCATTAGTTCTCCCATTTTACATGTCTTATGTCAGTCCTTAGAACGCAATCGGTCAATTCAAATCGAGCCTGTCCAATCAGACCAATCCTATGATTTGGTTATTTGCTATGATTATCCTTGGCAGCAAGATCCATCTTATCGGATCTATGGATTGCCAACTGATCAGGAGTTGAAGGATGTAAAGAGCCTTATCCAGACCATTCATCAGCGCAAGTTGGAGCAGTCTAAACGGTTGGTCGAACGAAAGCAGTTTCGGATTGAACGTCGGTGATAAACTTTCTAGTTCCCTAGGAAGTTTTTCTTTTGCCGCAAAAAAACAACTTTATCAGTTTTTTTTGAAATTATAAAAAAATTGATAAGATTTTTTTTGAAAAATAGATTACAATAAAATCACAAGGAAGTCGGAAACGCTTTCAAAAGTAATAATAAATCTACAAGGAGGACAGGAAATGTCAACTGAAAAATACATTATGGCCATCGACCAAGGCACAACAAGCTCACGCGCCATCATCTTTAATAAAAAAGGTGAAAAAGTTGGTAGCTACCAAAAAGAATTCACACAAATCTTCCCTAAACCAGGTTGGGTAGAGCACAATGCCAATGAGATTTGGAATTCTGTACAGTCTGTTATTGCAGGTTCCTTTATTGAAAGTGGTGTTCGTCCAGACCAGATCGAAGGGATTGGTATCACTAACCAACGTGAAACGACAGTTGTTTGGGACAAAGAAACAGGACTTCCAATCTACAATGCCATTGTCTGGCAATCCCGTCAAACATCACACATTGCTGATCAGTTAAAGGCGGATGGACATGCTGATTTAATTCATAAAAAGACTGGTCTTGTAGTAGATGCCTATTTCTCAGCAACAAAAGTTCGTTGGATTTTGGACCAAGTTCCAGGTGCACAAGAACGTGCAGAAAAAGGTGAGATTCTCTTTGGAACTATCGATACTTGGTTGGTTTGGAAATTGACCAATGGTAAGTGCCACGTAACAGATTACTCAAACGCTGCCCGCACCATGCTTTACAATATCAAGGAACTCAAGTGGGATGATGAAATCCTTGAACTCCTCAATATTCCAAAAGCTATGTTGCCAGAAGTTCGTTCCAATTCAGAAATCTACGGAACAACAGCACCATTCCACTTCTACGGAGCAGAAGTTCCTATTTCTGGTATGGCAGGTGACCAACAAGCAGCCCTATTTGGACAATTGGCATTTGAGCCAGGTATGGTGAAAAACACCTATGGAACAGGTTCCTTCATCGTCATGAACACAGGTGAGGAAATGCAGCTATCTGAGAATAGCCTCCTGACCACTATCGGTTATGGCATTAACGGAAAAGTTTACTATGCACTAGAAGGTTCAATCTTTATCGCTGGCTCTGCAGTTCAATGGCTGCGTGATAGTATGCGAATGGTGGAAACATCGCCTGAGTCTGAAGAACTTGCTCGTAAGTCTACTAGCAACGATGAGGTCTATGTAGTACCAGCCTTTACGGGACTTGGAGCTCCATATTGGAATTCAGATGCACGTGGATCTGTCTTTGGCTTAACTCGTGGTACAAGCAAGGAAGATTTTGTGAAAGCTACTCTCCAATCTATTGCCTATCAAGTTCGTGATGTTATTGATACCATGCAATTGGATACAGGGATTGATATTTCTGTCTTGAAAGTAGACGGTGGGGCTGCTATGAATAGCCTACTCATGCAGTTCCAGGCAGATATTCTCGGTATCGAGATTGCCCGTGCTAAAAACTTGGAAACAACTGCACTTGGCGCAGCCTTCCTAGCAGGTCTTGCAGTTGGTTTCTGGAAAGATTTGGATGAATTGAAAGAATTGAACGCAGTTGGACAATCCTTCCAGCCAGCTATGAATGAAGCCCGTAAAGAACAGCTCTACAAGGGTTGGAAAAAAGCTGTTGCTGCAACGCAATTATTTGCACAATTGGACGAAGAGTAAAAAGTTAGAAAGTGTGAAAACATGGAATTTTCAAAAGAAACACGTCGCTTAGCGATTGAAAAAATGCAAGATAGACAGTTGGATCTCTTGATTATTGGTGGTGGTATTACGGGGGCGGGTGTTGCCCTCCAAGCCGCTGCTAGTGGTATGGAAACTGGCTTGATTGAAATGCAGGACTTTGCCGAAGGGACATCCAGTCGTTCAACCAAGTTGGTTCACGGTGGGCTTCGTTACCTCAAACAGTTTGATGTAGAAGTAGTATCTGATACAGTTTCAGAACGTGCAGTAGTGCAAAATATTGCACCCCACATTCCCAAACCAGACCCAATGTTGCTTCCAGTTTACGATGAAGAAGGATCTACCTTTAGCCTCTTCCGCTTGAAAGTAGCCATGGATCTCTATGATTTGTTGGCTGGCGTCAACAATACGGACCTTGCCAATAAGGTGTTGACAAGAGAAGAAGTGCTGGAACGAGCACCGCATTTGAAAAAAGAAGGCTTGCTTGGTGGTGGAGTTTATCTGGACTTCCGTAATAACGATGCCCGCTTGGTAATTGAAAATATCAAACGTGCTGCCAAAGACGGAGCCTTGATTGCCAGCCGTGTCAAAGCGGAAAAATTCATCAAGGATGAGGCTGGAAAAGTTGTCGGTATCGTCGCTCGTGATTTGCTGACAGACAGCACCTTTGAAATCCGTGCTCGTTTGGTCATCAATACAACAGGACCTTGGAGTGACGAAGTGCGTAATCTTGGTGGAGAAGGTTCAGGCGTCCTTCAAATGCGTCCAACCAAGGGTGTGCACCTAGTTGTCGATAGTTCTCGCTTGTCTGTGCCACAACCAACTTACTTTGACACTGGACACGCTGACGGCCGTATGGTCTTTGTCCTTCCGCGTGAAAACAAAACCTATTTTGGTACGACAGATACGGACTATACAGGTGATTTGGCGAATCCAACGATTACACAAGAAGATGTCGATTATCTATTGGATATTGTTAACAATCGTTTCCCAGAAGCAAACTTGACCTTGGATGATATTGAAAGTGGCTGGGCTGGTCTTCGTCCCCTCTTGTCAGGAAATGGTGCTTCTGACTACAACGGTGGTAACAATGGAAAACTCAGCGACGATAGTTTCAACAGCTTAATTGAAACAGTCAAAGCTTACTTGAACAATGAAAAGACCCGTGATGATGTGGAACACGATTTGACCCATCTGGAAGGTAGCGTTTCTGAAAAACACTTGGATCCGTCTGCAGTATCGCGTGGTTCTGCCCTTGACCGTGATGAGAATGGTTTGCTCACACTTGCCGGTGGTAAAATCACAGACTTCCGTAAGATGGCAGAAGGTGCATTGGAAAAAGTAGCAGACATCCTCAAAGAAGAACATGGGCGTAGCTTTAAACTCATCAATTCTAAGACCTATCCTGTTTCTGGTGGTGAATTGAACCCAGCTAATGTAGCAGAAGAAATCGAACACTTGGCTCAATTAGGTGTGAAAAAAGGTTTGGACTACGACGATGCCTTCTATCTTGCTAACTTGTACGGATCAAATGCTCCAAAAGTCTTTGCACTGAACCATAAAGTAGAGGCTGTGTCTGACCTTAATCAACGTGATTTGCTTTCTCTTCATTATGCCATGAAAGAAGAAATGACCTTGACAGTAGTGGATTATCTGCTTCGTAGAACAAACTATATGCTCTTCATGCGAGAACAATTGGATGCAGTAGCACCTGAAATCATCAAGGAAATGGCGGCTTATTACAATTGGTCAGAAGAAGAGGCTGCTAGTCAAGAAGCTCTGCTTATGGAAACTCTAAATAAAAACGATTTGACCTATCTGAAGAAGGTGTAATACAATTTATGAAAAGGATTACCAAGCTGAACAATAGAAAAGAACCCAAGGAGGCTTTATGAAATTTTTACGTTCTACCATCGGCTATATGATTGCCGGTATGATTGTTATGAGTGTCTGGGGGGCATTTGCGGATGCCTACGGCATTATTGGAGGCTACTTTGCTGCCTTTATTATCATCGGTCCAATGTGGTTTATGAACCATTATCTGGGGCTAATCAAACACGATGATGACTCAGCTTTTGTCGATATGGGGCTGGGAATCGGTCTGTGTGGTATTTTCCGTGATGCCTTTATTAATGGATTTGGTACTGTGGTTGAATCGCTTCCGACCATCGTCTTGGTTGTCATCGGCGCAACCATCGCTGGACTGGTTGCAGCCAAGATTGAAGAAGATATGGAAAAAGATTAAGGAGGGTATCACATGACAGTTCAACAAGCAATTGCTACTTTAGTTGGTGCGTTTCTCTTCCCCTTCATCATTCGGATGGCCTGGGGACAGATGGTTGAAAAATTTGGTCCGATTGGTGGTTGGATCGCTGCGTCAATGATTGTCGGGACGGCCTGGACCATTAACCACGGTGTGGGGCTTATCACCCAATCGGGTTCTGCCTGGGTTGATATGGGACTTGCTGCGGGTATCGGTGTATTTGTCGCATCAGTTGCGCGTGGTGGTAAGGCTGGCAAAGCCAAAACCAATCTCCTAGCAGCCCTGGTCGGAGGAATTTTAGGCGGTCTAATCCTATCATTTATCCTTTAAAAGCAAAGTTTCAAGTCGGGATGAAATGTCCCGACTTTTTATAATAGTGAATGAACCCCAGCAAGTCCTAGGCTTAACCAAGTGTAGAGTCTTTTCAAAGTGAATGATGCTTGTCGTGACAATATGATCTTTTAAGAATGTGAGCAAAATATTTTACACTATCACTAATTATTGATAAAATAATACCAAATCAGAAACGAGGTAGTTTACATGAACAATACAGGTATTCATCACATTTCGACTTTGGTGGGCAACATCCACCAGGCTTATCATTTTTATCACCATATTCTTGGCTTGAAGTTGACCCTGAAGACAGTGAATCAGGATGATTCGTCCATGTATCACCTCTTTTTCGGGGATGAAGATGGCCGGTTCGGTACAGAATTCACGATTTTTGACATGCCAAACTTCCAGATGGAACGCAAGGGAACCAATCGCCTAGAAAGAACGATTTTTCTAGTCAAGGATAAGGCAGCTCTGGAGTTCTGGGCACAACGTTTGACGGATTTTGAGGTCGAACATGGTGGAGTAGAAGTGATGGGAGACAGACATATTCTCAATTTCCAAGATGAGGATGGGCAAGATTTGGCCTTGACCTATCATGATACTATTGGTCCTATGTATCCAATGGAGACTGCCGAGATTCCTGAATCGGTTGCGATTTTAGGAATTGCTGGGATTCAGATGCGGGTGCGGGAGGAGAAAGCCCTGCTGGACATGCTGACAGAGAGATTTGGTTTTGAAGAGGAAAGCCGTTTTGATTATCAGGGACATCAGGTCATTTCGCTCAAATTCGACAATGATTTCCAGCATCGCGTGCAGGTTTTCGTCGATCAGATTTCAAAAATCTCCGTCATTGGGGTTGGTGCCATTCACCACGTAGCCTTTGGTGTCTTGGATACATTAGATTTAGAGGATATGGTTCATACACTTGACCTGCTCAACCGTCCGCACTCAGGCATTATCAATCGGGACTTTATGAACTCCCTCTATTTCCGCGCGCCGAACTACCTTATGTTTGAAGTGGCGACAATGGAAGGTCTGCACGAGGCCAAGAAAGCTGAGCAACAAGATAAACTCGATGATGTTGAACTCTTCTTGCCAAGCTTCTTTGAGGAGGACCGGGCTGAGATTGAAGAAGTTCTGAGAAATCGTTATTAGGAGACAGTCATGAACTATCATTTTGTGGAGGGAAATGCGCCCTGTCTCCTGGTCTTTTTTCACGGAACAGGTGGCGATGAGCAGTCCATGCTCTTTCTGAGGGAAAAATTGGATCCTGAAGCAGCTGTACTATCTTTTCGGGGTAATGTTGGTCAGGGGAAATCCCGTCGCTTTTTTGCTCCGCTGGTTGACGGGCAGCTGGATTTGCTTGATTTTGAGCAACGTTTGACCGATTTTATAGACCAGTGGCCACAAATTGCAGTAGCAGATTACCAGCAAATTATCTTTGTCGGCTTTTCAAATGGGGCTAATTTTATAGCAGGGCTCCTGACCAAGCGGGCTGATTTGGCTGACTGCTATCTTTTGCTCCATCCATCAGCTCTTGATTTTTCAGTGCCTTTGGAAAATAGCCGAGCGGACATTCTTGTGACAGTTGGCTTGCAGGACCAGTTGGTTGCCCCAGTCGCAGTTCAAGAACTCTACCAAAATTGGCAGGAAACTGCCTTTCCCAAACTTCAATTAGCCATTTTTGACAAGGGCCACTTTTTAACGATTGATGAAATTGACCGCATCATCAACTGGTATCAGACAAAATAAAGACCTGAACTCTTGTGTTCAAGTCTTTTTTGCTATTAGACCAATGATTCCAACTTGTCGACCAAGGAACCAACGTAAGCGATTGTTTCTTTAAGTGGTTGGTCTGTTGATACATCAACGCCTGCGTGTTTAGCCAGGTCTTGGGCAGACAGGCTAGCGCCCAGTGACAGGGTTTCCAACCATTTTTCAACGACTTCTTCTGGATTTTCTTCCAATTGCTTAGCCATAGCCGTACCGATGGTCAAGCCAGCTGAGTAGGTGTATGGATAGAGGCCAATGTAGTAGTGAGGCTGGCGCATCCAGATAAGACCAGCATCGTCGCCGATTTCAAAGTCTTCACCCCAGAATTCTTTGATGACATCCAGCTTGATTTGGCAGAGAATGTCGCCGTTGAGGTATTCGTCATTGTCCAGACGAGTGTAAACCTCACGCTGGAAGGCTGCCTCAAGCAGGTGAGTGACCATGTTGTGGAAGTAAGTACGACTGATTAACTCGCTAATCAAGTAAGCCTGGAAGCCAGGATCTTGGTTGTTTTTCAAAAGAGTGTTACAAGTCAAGACTTCATTAGCAGTAGATGGAGCTTCGATGAAGTAAAGTGAAGGTTCATAGCTGAGGACGCTTTGTTTCTTAGCCAATTGGAAATGCCCTGCATGCCCCAGTTCGTGAGCTAATACCAGGACTTCATTCATGAGACCAGTCCAAGAAAGCAGGATATAAGACGGTCCGTCATAGAGAGTCGCACAGAAACCACCAGTCGCCTTGCCCTCATTTTGCGCAAAGTCAATCCAGCGCTCATCGAAGGAACGTTCAATCATCTTGACATAATCGTCGCCAAGGATGCCCAAACAGTCAATCAAGAATTGTTTAGACTCTTCTGGCGTAATGCGTTGGTTAAATTCGGACGGTAGGCTGATTTTCAGGTCGGCGTGGGTAATTTTCTCCAAGCCATGAGCCTTGGCAACCAGCTTGACATAGCGACGCATGTGCGGTGCCAATTCTTTCATGATGACGTCAATCTGACGGTCGAAGAGGTCGCGGGAAACATTTTGGTGGTGGAGAAGATAGTCAATGGTCGTGTCAAAACCGCGGAGGCGCGCCTCAATCTGCTCATTTTTAATGTGTGATAGATAGGTTGCAGCTGTTGTGTTCTTGTATTTTTTCAAGGTATTGTAGAAACCAGCAGCGGAATTACGACGAATTTCGGTGTCGTGACTGATTTCGTAGTCATTTTCAAACAAAACATAGCTGTTTCCGTAGGTTTGGCCATTTGCTTCAAAGCTGTCAAAGGTCATATCCTCAAACTTGGTAACCCCGTAGTTGTTGTAAGGTTGGCCAAAGGTTGGTGCAAAATTGGCCAAGAGTTCTTCTTGAAGAGGGTTGAGTTGGTGAGGTTTTTGGCGAATGATTGCCTCGAAAAACGCCTTCCATTGAGGCTGTTCAGCAATCAAGTTGTTCAAGACTGCCTCGTCAAGTAAGCCCAGTTCGGTGTCCAGGAAGGACAATTTTGGAATGGCAAAGGCACGCACTAATTCGTATTCATTGGCGAGGCTAGCCAATTCTGTATTCATCTTGTCGACTTCAAGTGGCAAGAAGGCATAGTGGTCCAGCTTGCTAAGGAGGATAGACAGGTCTTCGTATTCTTTCAGTGCAGCGACAATACTTGCTTTTTCGGTCAATTGACCTTTATAGGTTTTCTCAAATTTCTCAACTTGTTCCTTGTAGCTAGCAAGGGCATCCTTGTAGGCCTGGTTGTCTGGGAAAATTAGGTTGGTATCCCAGGTGAGTTGCACGTCAATTTCATGGCGTTTTGGCATTGCTTGTGACATAGAATTCTCCTTTATTTTCAGAATTTTAAGTATATTATATCATAGAATGAAAATTATAACTTGACAAAACCATGAAAAACCTAGATAATAGAAGTATGAAAGGGTTTACTGAAAACCAGAAAGGAGCTTAATATGCAAGTCATTAAACGTAGTGGAGAGATTGTTGAATTTGACCCAGAAAAGATTTATCAAGCCATTTTAAAGGCTGCGCAGACAGTTTATGTGATTGATGATACCTGGCGGAAAAACCTTGCCCAGGTGACTAAGAAGGTCGTACTTGACTTGGAAGAGGCTCATACAGAACGCCCAACCATCAGCATGGTACAATCCCAGGTGGAGCACCGTTTGCTGGATGCCGGCTATATCTCAATCGCAGAGCATTATATTTCTTATCGCCTGCAGCGTGATTTGGAACGCAATGGCTACGCGGATAAGATTGTCGTTCATTTGCGATTTGAGCAAGTACGTTAAAAGCAGTTATAGTTTTTAACTATAAGTTCATATAGCTAAAAACTATTGGTAATTTATGACATAATAGGCTAGAATAAATGAAATCCATCCTTTTTGATAATCTGGATGTTATAACTAGTCATTCCCTAAGTTCGTGCCTTAGGGATTTTTTATTTCCTCTTATCTTTTTTGAAAATCCAGCCTAAAATTTTATTTTTAAATCGGTTTTAGCTGGACGAATTCTCCGAAATGTTTTATTATAATAACAGATAGAAAACTGAGAGGAGGTAAGGTAGAGAGGTTGGGAAGCTGACTCTATCCTATATCAAAATCGGAGGTTATCAAATGAATAGAGAATTTAAGGCTATGGTTGTTGAGCAAGCAGGCGACGAGATTGTATTTGCTCCAAAAACCATTACAGTGGATGATTTGCATGAAGGTCAAGTCCTTATCAAAGTTGCCTACAGTTCGGTCAACTACAAGGACATGCTGGCTGTGCAGAAAAATTCCGGTGTCATCCGGAATTATCCCATGATTCCAGGTATAGACTTGGCTGGTACTGTAGTTTCTTCGGAGACAGATGAATTTACTCTTGGTCAGGAAGTGCTGGTGACCGGCTATGAAATGGGCATGTCCCATACAGGCGGATTCTCTGAATATGCCCGCGTTCCAAAAGATTGGGTTGTGCCATTGCCAGAAGGGTTGACAATGAAAGATGCCATGATCCTTGGCACGGCGGGACTCACAGCTGGTTTGTCTGTCCTGGCGCTTGAGAAAGCTGGGATGACAGTGGACAAGCAACCACAGATTCTCGTGACAGGCGCTAGTGGTGGCGTAGGTTCGGTTGGGCTTGCCATTCTCAAATCTCAGGGCTATGAGCACATTAGCGCTCTAACCCGAAAGGACAATCAGGATGAGCTAGTTTGCCGGCTGGGTGCTAACAAGATTATCAAGCCAGAGCAAGTCTTTATCAAGGAGAATCCACTCCTGCTCAAAGGGATTTACAATTATGTGCTGGATACAGTAGGTGGTGATGTGGTCGCTCATCTGATTCCACAGATTGACTATGACGGTGCTGTTTCGCTTTGTGGAAATGCCGGAGGTGTCAAGATGTTGACCAATGTTCTGCCATTTATTCTCCGTGGTGTACAGGCTTTGGGAATTGATTCTGTCCAAATTAGCCATGAAAAACGGACAGCAGTCTGGGAAAAATTCGCCAAGGAATGGAAGATTGTAGACCAGCTGGCTTATGATGAAATCAGCTTGGAAGAACTGCCTGAGACCATGACTCTTTTGAAAGAAGGGCGGCATTTGGGTAGAACCATTGTCAAAATTGGATAAACTGGACTGTTGAGATTTGATGAACAATAAGATCTATCAGCGGCGGAAGTCTGTTGCACACCAAAGCACCTACAAACGATAAGATAATTTTGAATAGTATGAAACGGCTAGGGATTACTTTAGTCGTTTCTTTGGTATAATGATAAGTATGAATCTGATTGTGACAACGAGTTTGAGGATGGATAGTCAGCTAGTCTCTCTTGCAGAGTCCATTGCCAAAGAACTACCTGCTATTTATCTGCCGCGTAATAAGCAAGCCTTGAGCCGTTTTTTTACGGATGTGGACCGGGTTTTGGTAGTTTACAAAGACCGGCTGGTTTTGGAACAAGTGGGTGGGCAATCCCTCTTTTTTCACCCAGATACTGCTATGCTTCGTATCAAAGCTGGACGTGACCCTCTCCTAGAATTGATTGGCGACAAGCCAAAGACTATTTTAGATTGTACCATGGGTCTGGCTTCAGACAGTATTGTCATGGCAAGCAGAGGACACCAGGTGAGGGCATTGGAGAGTTCGCAGTTGACGCATTTTTTAGTGAGCCGTGGTCTGCAAACCTTCGACAGTGGCAAGGAAAATATCAACCAGGCCATGCGGTCCATTGAGGCCATCTGGACAGACAGTTTGCCCTATTTGAAAAATCAGGCAGATAAGTCGGTTGATGTGATTTATTTTGATCCTATGTTTTCTAAGGAGATTAAGGAATCGCAGAATTTGTCCGGATTAGCAGGGCTAGCAAATGCTGCCCCCTTGTCAGGGGAATTGTTGGCTCAGGCCAAGCGGGTGGCCAAGGAAAAGATTATCTTGAAAGCTCATTTTCGTGATGCGGTCTTTGAGCGATTTGGCTTTAAACGTCATGTAAGACCCAATCAAAAATTTCATTATGGAGAAATTCGTTTGAAGGAGTGAGAACAGAATGAAAATATTAGTAACTGGTTTTGACCCATTTGGAGGTGAGTCTATCAATCCAGCACTGGAGGTCATTAAATCATTACCAAAGCAGATTGCAGGCGCAGAGATTCTTCTTGAGGAGATTCCAACTGTTTTTTATCAAGCTGCAAGTGTTCTTGAAGAAGCCATGGCTAAGTATGCACCAGATATTGTGCTATGTATTGGACAGGCTGGTGGAAGGACGGAATTAACACCTGAGCGTGTTGCCATTAATCAAGACGATGCACGCATTCCAGATAATTTGGGACAACAACCAATTGACACTATGATTCGTGAAGATGGGCAACCTGCTTATTTTTCAACCTTACCCATCAAAGCAATGGTTGAAGCCATTCGTGCAGCAGGTTTTCCAGCCTCTGTTTCTAATACCGCAGGGACCTTTGTCTGCAACCATCTCATGTACCAAGCTCTTTACTTAGCTGATAAACAATTTCCAAAGACTAAGGCTGGTTTTCTTCATATTCCGTTTCTACCGGAACAGGTTCTTGACAAACCAGGCTTTGCCTCTATGTCTCTAGCCGATATTGTTAGAGGAGTTGAAGCAGCCATTGGAGCAATAGTTGCATATAAAGACAAAGAGGATGTGAAGAACGTTGGAGGTGCAACACATTGATGGGGGGATTGTATGGAAGCTAGGAAACGTGTCGAGGAGATGGAAAAAATATTTAATATGCATCTGGAGATGAACAAGTCCCTTGCTGATAGTGTTACCCAACTCAATCAGGCACAATCAAGTTATTTACGGTTGCTAGATTATTATCAGAGCCAGACCTATATGGAAGATCTTGATTTATCCAATAATGGTTATTTTGATGGTATTCCTTGCGGTGTATTGAGTGAAGATGGAGTCTATAATTTGCTTTTTGACCGCTCGAATTTAGCAAGTCAACTGAGAGAACTAGCAGATCTGCTTGAGCAATAAAAATGGCAATAAAATTTTTAAAAAGTGTCAAGTTTTTTTCTTGACACCTGCTTAGAATGTGTTATAATAGAACATGTGCTAAATAGCTCTGCTATTTCACCGAATAAAAAATTAAAGAAAAGAGAACATTTTAAAATGGCAGTAAAAATCCGTTTGACTCGTATGGGTTCTAAAAAGAAACCTTTCTACCGTATTAACGTTGCAGACTCACGCGCTCCACGCGATGGTCGTTTCATCGAAACAGTTGGTACTTACAACCCACTTTTGGCTGAAAACTCAGTAACTCTTAAAGAAGAGCGTGTACTTGAGTGGTTGGCAAAAGGTGCACAACCATCTGACACAGTTCGTGCCCTTCTTTCTAACGCTGGCGTTATGAAGAAATTCCACGAATCAAAATTCTCTAAATAAGAACAGTAAGCGAGACTACTTATGGACATGATTGAAAATCTCATTATTGCGATTGTGAAACCCTTGATTTCACAGCCTGACAGCTTGACGATTAAAATCGTTGATACACCTGAATTTTTGGAATATCATTTGGATTTGGATCAATCGGATATTGGCCGTGTTATCGGTAGAAAAGGACGCACGATTTCTGCAATTCGTACGATTGTCTATTCTGTCCCAACAAGTGGTAAAAAAGTTCGTTTAGTGATTGACGAGAAAGAATAAGAGGGTCACCATTTGGTGGCTTTTTACTTACTTCAAGATAAAAAACTAGAAAGGGAATTATGAAACTTATTTGGAACTATCTGAAACACTATCCAAAATGGTTGATATTAGATCTGTTTGCCGGAATTTTGTTCGTAGCGGTCAACCTTGGTTTGCCAACCTTCTTGGCTCGGATGATTGACCAGGGGCTCACGCAAAATAATCCTGACCAAGTCTATTTCTGGGCTTGGATGATGTTGATAATCGTTGTGTTGGGCATTGTCGGTCGTGTCCTTTTGGCCTATGCTGCTGGACAGTTGACGACCAATATTGTCAAGGATATCCGCAATGATTTGTATGAAAAAATCCAAGATTATTCCCATCATGAATACGAGCAGATTGGTGTTTCTTCTCTTGTAACACGGATTACCAATGATGCCTTTGTCCTCATGCAGTTTGCGGAGCAGGTTCTGCGACTGGGTGTTATCACGCCTATGATGATGATTGCCTCGGTCATCATGACCCTGGTGACCAGTCCTGGACTGGCTTGGACAGTAGCAGTGGCTATGCCTTTCTTGGTCTGGGTCGTCTATTATGTGGCCATCAAGACCCGTCCTTTGTCTGAAATGCAGCAGCAAAAGTTGGACACGATTAACCAGTACGTCCGTGAAAATCTCATGGGGTTGCGGGTCATCCGGGCTTTTGCGCGCGAAGAATTTCAAGAAGAACGATTTGAGCAGGTCAATGAGGATTACACCGGCATTTCTAAGAAACTCTTCATCTTGACAGGTTTGACGGAGCCACTTTTTGTACAAATCATTATTGCCATGATTGTGGCCATTGTCTGGTTTGCCCTTGCTCCGCTCAGAGAAGGTAGCTTGCAAATCGGTGACCTAGTTGCCTTTATTGAGTATGGTTTTCATGCCCTTTTCTCCTTCTTGCTTTTTGCCAATCTCTTTACCATGTATCCCCGGACGGCAGTTTCAGCCAAGCGGATTCAGGAAGTTCTGGACATGCCGATTTCGATTTCTAAAAATGAAGACGGGATTACAGAGACAGAAACCCGCGGTTACCTGGAATTTGACAATGTGACCTTTGCCTATCCAGGTGAGACCGAGTCGCCTGTTCTCCACAATATCTCCTTTAAGGCAGAACCTGGTCAGACCATTGCCTTTATTGGCTCAACGGGTTCTGGTAAGTCTACTTTGGTCCAGCTCATTCCACGATTTTTCGATGTGACCCTGGGCCGGATCTTGGTAGATGGTGTGGATGTCAGACGCTACAATCTGAAAGCCCTCCGCAGCAAGATTGGCTTTATTCCGCAGAAAGCTCTGCTATTTACCGGAACAATCGCCGAAAACCTCAAGTATGGAAAGCTGGATGCCAGCATGATGGAGCTGGATGCGGCGGCTGATGTGGCTCAGGCCAAGGATTTTATCGAAAGCAAGGAAGACCGGTTTGAGACCCATTTGGCAGAAGGCGGTAGCAATCTGTCTGGCGGGCAAAAACAGCGACTGTCTATCGCGCGTGCCATTGTCAAGGAACCAGAAATCTATATCTTTGATGATTCCTTCTCTGCCTTAGACTATCGGACAGATGCGATTTTACGCAAGCGCCTCAAGGAAGTGACGGAAAATGCGACTGTCCTTATCGTTGCCCAGCGTGTGGGAACCATTATGGATGCGGACCAGATTATTGTCCTCAACGAAGGGGAAATTGTCGGACGTGGTAAGCACGATGAGTTAATGGAAAGCAATGAATTCTACCGTGAAATTGCCAATTCTCAACTCAATCGTCAGTCCTTGACAGAAGAAGAATAGGAGGGTGATATGAAGAATACAAATGTTTTTAAGCGTGTTTGGACCTATTTGCGGACCTACAAAAGCTCTATCTTTATTGCCATCCTTATGAAGATTCTCAGTGCCATTATGAATACCTTAGAGCCCCTGGTGCTGGGTATGGTTATCACCGAGCTAACAGCAAACTTATTGGATATGGCCAAGGGTGTTGAAGGAGCCGGTATCAACGTGCCTTATGTCGCAACCCTCCTAGCAATTTACGCCTTCCGTGCCCTCATGTACGAAGTTGGAGCTTATTTTTCTAACTATTTCATGACCAAGGGTGTTCAACATGCTGTCCGTGATATGCGCCAGGACTTGAGCCAAAAAATCAATCGAATCCCGGTTTCCTATTTTGACAAGGAGCAGTATGGTGACCTCCTGGGCCGCTTTACCAATGACGTTGAGACGGTTTCCAATGCCCTACAGCAGAGTTTCCTGCAAATTGTCAATGCGGCCTTGATTTTGACCTTTGCGATTGGCATGACCTTCTACCTCAATGTTTCCCTGGCCTTGGTCGTTCTGCTCTTGGTACCCCTGACTTACTTTAGTTCCAGCTATATCATCAAGCGCTCCCAGCCTTATTTCAAGGAACAGGCTGCTATCCTGGGTCGCCTCAACGGCTTTATTCAGGAAAATCTGACCGGTTTCCATGTTTTGAAACTCTACGGACGGGAAGAGCAGTCTAAACTTGAATTTCGCCAAATTACAACGGACCTGCAGGAGGTTGGTTTCAAGGCTAGCTTTACCTCTGGCATGATGATGCCGGTGGTTCAGGGCTTGTCAAACCTGACCTATGTTATCATTGCCCTCTTGGCTGGTCTCCAGGTTTTGGCGGGGCGTCTGACAGTTGGTAATTTGCAGGCCTTCGTCCAATATGTCTTCCAAATTTCTCAGCCGGTGCAAACCCTTACCCAGCTAGCTCCCCAGTTGCAGTCTGCTAAATCTTCCCTGGAGCGCATTTTTTCAGTCCTAGATGAGGTGGATGAGGTCAACGCCAATGAGCAAGCCTTGACAGACAATCTGACCGGCCAAGTCAGCTTTGAAAATGTTGAATTTGGCTATTCTGAGGACAAGCCTCTCATTCGCAATTTCAATCTGGAAGTCAAGCCAGGTGAAATGGTGGCCATCGTTGGACCAACGGGTGCCGGAAAAACTACACTCATTAACCTGCTGATGCGATTTTACGATGTAACATCTGGAGCCATTAAGGTCGACGGTCACGATATTCGTCAATTATCACGCCAGTCCTACCGTAGTCAATTTGGTATGGTTCTGCAGGATGCCTGGCTTTATGAAGGAACTATCAAGGAAAACCTTCGTTTTGGTCGCCTGGATGCCACTGATGAGGAAATTGTTGAGGCAGCCAAGATTGCCAATGTGGACCACTTTATCCGTACCCTACCTGGTGGTTACAATATGGAGATGAACCAGGAATCCAGCAATATTTCGCAGGGGCAAAAACAGCTTTTGACCATTGCGCGTGCCTTGCTAGCTGATCCCTCCATTCTCATTCTTGATGAGGCGACCTCATCCGTTGATACCCGCTTGGAATTGCTGATTCAGAAGGCTATGAAACGGCTCATGCAGGGCAGAACCAGCTTTGTCATCGCCCATCGTCTGTCAACCATTCAAGAGGCGGATAAGATTCTGGTCCTCAAAGACGGCCAAATCATTGAACAGGGCAATCATGAAAGCCTGCTAGCCCAGGAAGGATTCTACTATAATCTCTATCAAAGCCAGTTTAGCAGCAGTCAGTAAGGTTTTCACAGTGATATTTTCCGAAATTGGCTAGATTTGTTATGCTAATACTTGAAATAACAGGGAGTATGAGTACATGAAAAAATCTCAACTGGTTTTAACAATCCTATCGCTCATCATCCTAGCTGTCTATCTAGGCTTTCGAAAGACAAGCATCGACCTTCCGGAGGCGGACAGAATTGTTATCTAAAACGCAGACTTTCAGCAAATTGCTGTTCTAGAAGGAAAGGACGCTGCGCGTCTTCATTCAGATGTGACATATATTCGCCCCTATTTCTTTGATAATCCTAGCAAGCAGGACGCCCCCGCAGGTAGATAAGTTCTACTTTTTAGAATTTTTGCCCAGCGGAAAGAACGCCTACCTCACAAATCCAAAGGAGCAACCTATCTGGAATTGCCCTATGAAAAAACGGTCAAAACCAAGAAAGATATCAAGGAGATTCTCCCAAGATAAGTCGGCGCTAGCCGGCTTTTTCAATCCCTTGAGAAATCTCTGCTCTCATGTTAAAATAGATGAATAGAAAAACAAACGGAGAACACATGAATTATTTTAACGTAGGAAAAATTGTCAATACCCAAGGCTTGCAAGGAGAAATGCGTGTCCTGTCTGTGACGGACTTCGCTGAGGAACGTTTTAAAAAAGGCGCAGTCTTGGCGCTTTTTGATGACAAGGATCAGTTTGTCATGGAAGTGGAAATTGCCTCCCACCGCAAGGCCAAGAACTTCGATATTATCAAGTTCAAAGGGCTCTATCATATCAACGACATTGAGAAATACAAGGGCTTTAGCCTCAAGATTGCGGAGGAAAATCTGACAGACTTGGAGGAAGGTGAGTTTTACTACCATGAAATCATCGGGCTGGATGTCTATGAAAATGACCAGTTCATCGGACAAATCAAGGAAATCCTGCAACCGGGTGCCAATGATGTTTGGGTGGTCAAACGAAAAGGCAAGAAAGATTTGCTTTTGCCCTATATTCCGCCAGTTGTTCTTAATATTGACATTGAAAACAAGCGCGTCGATGTAGAATTGCTCGAGGGGCTGGATGATGAAGATTGATATTTTGACTCTCTTTCCAGAAATGTTTGCGCCCTTGGAACATTCTATTGTCGGCAAGGCGCGGGACAAGGGGTTGCTTGAAATCAATTATCATAATTTCCGTGAAAAGGCAGAGAAGTCACGCCATGTGGATGATGAGCCCTACGGTGGTGGTCAAGGTATGCTCTTGCGGGCTCAACCGATTTTTGACACTATGGATGCCATTCACCAAACCAATCCGCGCGTGATTTTGCTGGACCCAGCCGGTCGGACTTTTAATCAAGCTTACGCTGAGGAATTGGCTCAGGAGGAGCAGTTGATTTTCATCTGTGGTCACTATGAAGGCTACGATGAGCGGATTAAGACCTTGGTGACAGACGAGATTTCTCTTGGTGATTATGTATTGACTGGTGGCGAGCTGGCTGCCATGACCATGATTGATGCGACGGTGCGCTTGATTCCAGAGGTGATTGGCAAGGAAGCTAGCCACACGGATGACAGTTTTTCATCTGGTTTGTTGGAATACCCCCAGTACACGCGCCCTTATGAATACCGTGGCATGGTCGTCCCAGATGTGCTTATGAGTGGTCACCATGAAAATATCCGGAAATGGCGCTTGGAGCAAAGCCTACGCAAGACTTATGAGCGTCGTCCTGACTTGTTAGAGAAATATGACATGACGGCAGAAGAGGAAGATATTTTCCAGAAAATCAAAGCAGAAGTATCACCAGAAGATTAGGGACAATCCTTGTTCCTTTTCTTTTTTATTAGATTGACAAAATTTTCTGAATTTTTCTTGAAATTCATCATCAAAAGTAGTAGAATAGTAAAAAATAAGGAGCTGTATCCAGTAATTTTGCTGGAACTTTGACCGTGTCTCAAGAAAACGAAGGCTGAGTGGCAGAAAACCAACCTTCGTTAGAGGCGTTGAGCTGTAAATCCAGCTTCTAACAAGGAGTGAACACTATGACTGTAAATCTTGATTGGGAAAATCTAGGCTTTTCCTATATGAAATTACCCTACCGTTTTATTGCGCATTTCAAAGATGGCCAATGGAGCAAGGGAGAGTTGACAGAAGATGCAAATTTGCACATTTCAGAAAGTTCTCCAGCCCTCCATTACGGCCAACAAGCTTTTGAAGGGCTAAAAGCTTATCGCACCAAGGAAGGAAAGCTCCAGCTCTTCCGTCCCGACCAAAATGCGGAGCGTTTGCAACGCACTGCTGACCGCCTTCTCATGGAACCCGTACCAACGGAACTCTTTGTCGAGGCTTGTAAGCAGGTCGTAAAAGCCAATGCCGACTATGTGCCACCTTACGGCACGGGAGGTACCCTCTACCTTCGACCTCTCCTTATCGGTGTGGGGGATGTCATCGGTGTTAAGTCAGCTGATGAGTATATCTTCACTGTATTTGCGATGCCAGTTGGTGCTTACTTCAAGGGTGGATTGGCGCCGACCAACTTCCTCATTCAGGACAAGTACGACCGCGCGGCACCAAATGGTACAGGTGCAGCCAAGGTTGGTGGTAACTATGCAGCTTCCCTCCTGCCTGGCCAATATGCTAAAAAGCAGGGCTTCTCAGATGTGATTTATCTGGACCCAGCTACCCACACCAAGATTGAAGAAGTCGGCTCAGCAAACTTTTTTGGGATTACAGCTGATAACGAGTTTGTTACGCCAATTTCACCGTCAATTTTGCCCTCTATTACCAAGTATTCTCTTTTGTACTTGGCAGAGCATCGTCTGGGTATGAAGGCTGTGGAGCGTGAAGTCCTTGTCGAAGAATTAGACCAGTTTGTCGAAGCAGGAGCCTGCGGAACAGCAGCCGTTATCTCTCCAATCGGCGGAGTGCAGCATGGCGATAAATTCCATGTCTTCTACAGTGAGACTGAGGTAGGACCTGTTACTCGTAAGCTCTATGAAGAATTAACAGGAATCCAATTCGGTAACGTTGAAGCACCTGCAGGCTGGATTGTTGAAGTGGAATAAAAATAATACTCTATTTTTGCATGTTCATGTGCAGAGGTAGGGTATTTTGTTTTTTTAGGCACCAAAATGCTTTTTTTTTTAAAGTGTTTATGCTTCCCAATTTGTAAAATTAAGCAAGACAGAAAAAGACATCTATGTTAGGCTCAGATAAACTATCACATTTGTCTGAAAGGAACTAACATAAATGACCTATACTCATGAACCACAAATGAACTCGTAATGATAGAGGCTTATTACAAAGGATGTCATTAAAGGAACTTATCCAGATAGGATTTCTTGTTCTATGAGAACTCACTATCGGCTAGCAGACCGTGGTGTTTTCAAGAAGGAAGACCTCTCTTGGAAAGGAAAACGAAAACCAAATGGTCATAGCGAAAAAAGAGGAAAACAAGCCTTTCGCAGAGATTTACGTGAAAGAGCTGAACTCTATCCTGATTTTCATACAGAGTTCGGACACTTAGAAGGAGATACCATTGTTGGCGAGAAACACAAAAGTGCGGTCATTACCTTAGTAGAACGCCTCTCAAAAGCTATCATTACACTGAAAACTAAGGGACGAAAAGCAAGTGATATCGAGGTTGCCATCAATCAATGGCTTTCTCAAGTTCCCAGTCATCTCTTTAAGTCAATTACTTTTGATTGTGGGAAAGAGTTTTCCAATTGGAAGTCTATTTCGAATGCACATGACATCGATATTTTCTTTGCCGATCCAGGTTGTCCTGGGCAACAAGGTCTCAATGAACACTCGAATGGTTTACTAAGACGAAACGGATTGCCTAACCAGAAGGATTTTGCCTATATTTTTTAGCAAGCTTTATCAGCTATAGCTGATAAGAGGAATAAGATTCCTATAAAGTCTTTGAATTATCAAACACCCTACCAAGTTTTTCTGAGTTTATTGAAAAAGTCTAGCTTAATTTGACAATTTAGAAAAAAAACGAAAAAGGGGAAAATAGTATGACATACCAAACGCAAACAACTTTGAAAGAAATCATGAAGAAGTTACCAGCAGATTACCAGTTTACAGATACCTATCAGCCAGCGGAAGAATGGTGGGACTATAAGGGGCATCGCCTGCATTTGGATACGTATAGAAATACAGAAGCCCCTGCTAAGATTATTGCCTTTAACGGCGTAGGTACCACTGGGAGACAGATTTCAATGATTTTGGGTGGCCCACAAGCTAAGAACGGTTACTCTTTTTATAGATGAAATATCTCAGGGCCATGCTTTTCTTGACTTTCTATCCTATTTTGAATACAATGTATTATAAAGGAGGTCGGGTGATGACTACTATGACGTTACGGATTAACGATGAGGATTCTAAACTGATTAAGAACTATATCCAGTTGCATGGGCTAACGATTTCAGAGTTTGCACGTCAGGCTATGTTGGAGAGGATAGAGGATGAATATGATTTGGCTGTTCTTCGTCAGGCTATGGCAGAGGATGACGGAGTTCGCATTTCGCATGAGGAGTTAATGGCGGAGTTTGGGCTATGACCTATAAGTTAACCTATACTTCAAGGGCCGTAAAACAACTGAAGAAATTAGATGCTTTTACTCGAAAATCAATCTTGACTTGGATTGATAATAACATTGCACATACCGACAACCCACGTCTGCATGGCAAGGGATTGACAGCTAATCGGTCAGGAGAATGGAGTTATCGTGTAGGAAATTATCGGATTTTGGCAAATATTTACGATAATGAAATTGTCATTGAAGTGTTCGCCATCGGTCACCGCAGAGATAGTTATTAGCATCCGAGTCAAAGGATATTTTTCTTGACTTCAAACCAATCAAGCCAAAACAAATTTAGGAGCAAGCATGACAGTATTTAGAGATGATTTACAAGATTTAGAACCCTATAAATTACCGGGACAGGCAGTTCACAATCTGGGCGACAATGAAAACCGCCTGATTGATTGGACTTTTTTGTTGGAGGAAAGTTTGGAGCAATTGAAAGCGGGCGAATTGACTTTTTACGGTGACAATCGCTACGCAGAATTGATTGAAATCTATGCCGATTATCTCGGTATCCAGCCTCAACAAGTGACAGCAGGAGTCGGGTCGGATTTTCTGGTGCATATGATTATTATCGGCGCCCTCAAGCACGATGAGGTCTTTTTGACCATCAATCCAGACTTTTTCATGTACGAGGTCTACAATCAGATACATGGCAGTCGGTTTGTCTCTTACGACCTGCCACAAGACAAGCAAACCTTTGTTCTCAAGGCGGATGATTTGCTGGAGTATGCCAAATCAGTCAAGGCCAAGATGATCATGTTTTCCAATCCTAACAATCCCTCTTCAGTCGCATTTGACTCAGTCCAAGTCGAGAAAATTATCGCCCAATTCGATGGTCTGGTCGTTATTGATGAGGCCTATATCGAGTTTGCGGACAGCAGTAGTTTTGTAGAGAAAATCAACCAGTATGACAATCTGATTGTCCTGCGCACCCTGTCCAAGGCCTTCGGACTAGCTGGCATCCGGCTCGGATTTGCGGTAGCTCAGGAGCAACTGATTGTTGAGCTGGACAAGATTATTCCGCCCTATAGTTTGTCCAATGTCACGGCGAAAATCGGCACACTAGCCTTAGCTCATAGGGATTTGGTTATTGAAAAAATAGCAGAGCTGAAATCTATACGCACTGCGTTTATCGAATTCTTACAGGCTATTCCTGATTGCCGTGTTTTACCTAGCCAAGCGAATTTTGTGACCTTTTCTGCGCCTTGGAGCAAGGATTTGTACGAATTCGCCCTTACCAAAGACTGGAATTTCAAATATTATTCCCAAGGCGTCCTTGCCAATCACATTCGTATGGCTATCGGACGACCAGAAGAAATGGATGCAATGAAGAAAATAATAAAAGAAGTGGCAGGAATTTAATTTCCTGCTGTTTTTTGATATTTTTTGAAAGAATTTGCTAGAAAATGATTGACAATGACAGTTTTTAGTGTATAATGGTTTTTGTAAACGATTGCAGGAGGTGTTGGACATTCTCAAATCAGAACGCAAGCAAGTCATATTAGAACGCATTCAAGCACAACAATTTGTCAGATTGGAAGAATTGATTGATATTCTAGAAACATCCGAATCTACTGTTCGTAGGGATTTGGATGAGTTAGAGAATGAAGGGAAACTTCGAAGAGTACATGGCGGTGCAGAAGCACCAGCTAAATTGCAACTGGAAGAATCCATTCTTGAAAAATCAGTCAAAAACGTTCAAGAAAAACGGATGATTGCTGAAAGAGCAGCTCAGTTGATTATGGACGGCGATGTGATTTTCCTTGATGCAGGAACAACGACTAGTTTACTGATTGATTATCTTCAACAGGAAAACCTGACAGTCGTAACCAATTCCATTAACCACGCTGTCAAGTTGGTTGAACGCAAGATAAAGACCATTATTATAGGTGGTTATGTCAAGCAATCGACAGATGCTTCAGTAGGTGCCATGGCTTTGGAACAAATTCGACAGCTCAATTTTGATAAGGCCTTTTTGGGAATGAATGGTATTGATAAAAACTATTTTACAACGCCAGATATTGAGGAAGCGACCATCAAACGCACTATCATAGACAATGCCAAAGAAAGCTATGTTCTTGTAGATGCGTCAAAAATTGGTCAATTCTCCTTTGTTAAAGTTGCGGCAATCGAAAAATCCAACATTATCTGCCAATCTTCAGAAAGCAGTTTGTTGGACATCTTAAAAGAAAAAACGAGGGTAATCGAGGTATGATTTATACAGTTACGCTCAATCCAGCGATTGACTATATCGTTCGTTTAGACCATGTCGAAACGGGCAGTGTCAATCGTATGGAGAGTGACGATAAGTATGCCGGCGGTAAGGGAATCAATGTCAGCCGTGTCTTGAAGCGATTGGGCTATCCAAACACAGCGACAGGGTTTCTAGGAGGTTTTACCGGTCAGTTCATCAAAGATGGATTGGTTGCTGAAGGCATTGATACCGATTTCGTTCAAGTTGACCAAGATACACGGATTAACGTGAAAATCAAGGCCGACCAAGAAACGGAAATCAACGGTTTAGGTCCAATTGTGACTGATACACAATTGGCAGAACTAGAAATGGTTTTAGCTGGATTGACTAAAGATGACACAGTTGTCTTTGCTGGTTCAGCACCTGCTAGCCTTGGTAATGAAGTCTATAACAGACTGATTCCAGTTGCGAAAAAAGCGGGTGCTCAGGTAGTTTGTGACTTTGAAGGGCAAACGCTTCTGGATTCACTTGCATACCAACCGCTTTTGGTTAAACCAAATAATCACGAGTTGGAAGCTATTTTCAATGTTGAACTGAAGGGGATAGCTGACATTGAAACCTATGCTAAGAAAATCTTAGACATGGGGGCTCAGAATGTTATCATTTCTATGGCAGGGAATGGGGCTTTGTTGGTTACTCCGACAGCAACCTACTTTGCCAAACCAATCAAGGGTACGGTGAAAAACTCTGTCGGAGCTGGAGATTCCATGGTGGCAGGTTTTACAGGTGAATACGTTTGCTCACAAGACCCAATCGAAGCCCTCAAATGGGGAGTTGCTTGCGGTACGGCAACAGCCTTTTCAGATGATTTGGCAAGTATCGAATTTATTAAGGAAACTTATGAAAAAGTTGAGGTAGAAACACTATGAAAATTCAAGACGTTTTGAGAAAAGATGTCATGTTGCTTGATTTGCAAGCGACAAGCAAGGAAGCTGTTATCGATGAAATGATCACTAGCTTGGTTGACAAAGGTTATGTAACGGATTTTGATGTATTCAAAACAGGTATTATGAACCGTGAAGCACAAACTACTACAGGTCTCGGTGATGGAATTGCTATGCCACATGCTAAGAATGCGGCTGTAAAAGAAGCGACTGTTCTCTTTGCAAAATCAAACAAGGGTGTTGACTATGCAAGTCTTGATGGTCAACCAACTGACTTGTTCTTCATGATTGCAGCTCCAGAAGGTGCCAACGACACGCACTTGGCTGCCCTTGCGGAATTGTCTAAATACTTGATGAAAGCTGGATTTGCTGATAGACTTCGTGCGGCAACAAATCCTGAAGAAGTGATTGCAGTCTTTGATACAGCTGAAGCCGCTGACAAGGCGATTGAAGAAGTTGCTACAGCTCCAAGTGGTGACCGTCCATTTATCGTTGCCGTTACAGCATGTACAACTGGTATTGCTCACACTTACATGGCAGAAGAAGCTCTTAAGAAGCAAGCTGCTGAGATGGGTGTTGACATCAAGGTTGAAACAAACGGTGCGTCTGGGGTTGGTAACAAACTAACTGCTGAAGACATCAAGAATGCAGCAGGTGTTATCATTGCAGCAGATAAGGCTGTTGACATGCCTCGTTTCAATGGCAAACCATTGGTATCTCGTCCAGTCGCAGCTGGTATCAAACAACCAGAAGAATTGATTAACACCATCTTGAACGGTAAAGCAGCAGCCTACACAGCGTCAGAAGGAGCAGCTACTGTGGAATCTTCAGAAAAACTTAGCCTTGGTAAAGCATTCTATAAACACTTGATGAGCGGTGTTTCTCAAATGTTGCCATTCGTTATTGGTGGCGGTATCTTGATTGCCCTTGCTTTCTTGTTTGATAACTTGCTCGGTGTACCAAGCGACAGTCTTGGTAGCCTGGGGTCATACAACGAAATCGCAGCTATGTTCATGAAGATTGGTGGAGCAGCTTTTGGCTTCATGTTGCCACTTCTTGCAGGTTACATTGCTTACTCAATCGCTGAAAAACCAGGTTTGGTTGCTGGTTTCGTAGCTGGTGCAATCGCTAGCAGCGGTCTTGCTTTCGGTAAAATCCCTTACGCAGCTGGTGGTGAAGAAACCCTTGCCCTTGCTGGTGTATCATCTGGTTTCTTGGGTGCCCTTGTTGGTGGTTTCCTTGCTGGTGGTGTAGTGCTCGTTCTTCGTAACGCTTTGCGTAACATGCCAAAATCACTCCAAGGTTTGAATGCAATCTTGCTCTTGCCACTTTTGGGTACAGCTATCACTGGTTTCTTGATGTTCTTTGTCAACATCCCAATGGCAGCTATCAACACTGGTATGAACAACTTCCTTGCAGGTCTTGAAGGTAGCTCTGCTATTCTCCTTGGGCTTGTCCTCGGTGGTATGATGGCAGTCGATATGGGTGGTCCAGTCAACAAGGCAGCTTATGTCTTCGGTACGGGTACCCTTGCAGCAACTGTTGCAGACGGTGGTTCTGTTGCCATGGCAGCGGTTATGGCAGGTGGTATGGTTCCACCGTTGGCAGTATTCGTTGCAACCCTTCTTTACAAAAATAAATTCACGCAAGAAGAGCGTAACTCAGGTTTGACAAACATTGTTATGGGTCTTTCATTCATCACTGAAGGTGCGATTCCATTTGGTGCTGCTGACCCAGCTCGTGCAATCCCAAGCTTTATCGCAGGTTCTGCCCTTGCAGGTGCCTTGGTAGGTTTGTCAGGCATTCAATTGATGGCGCCACACGGTGGTATCTTCGTTATCGCTTTGACCTCTAACCCACTACTTTACATCCTTTACGTATTGATTGGTGCGGTTGTGTCTGGTGTCCTTTACGGAGCTCTTCGCCAACCAAAATAATCAACTAAAACCTTGTCTCCTGGCAAGGTTTTTTAGCTATTTCACAAGGTTTATGGTATAATGTGAGTATTATTGTTTAAGGGGAGTCTTGAAAATGAAAATCATTCGCGATAAAGAATTTGTCAACCAGTATCACTTTGATGCTCGCAACAAAGAATGGGAAAAAGAGCATGGTGAGCCAAAAACTGGCTTGAAAGTTGATTTTCAATTGGTCAATAGGGACGAAGAAGCACAGCGGACAACCATGGTTGTTATCTTGCGCTTTATGATTGTCTTGAATCATCATGTGATTTCTGGTGCCTTTAGCCAAGGTGTCCATGTGGACGGTCGCATTATCAATGAACCAACCGAATTTACTGAAGATGAGAAAAAAGAGTTGGTATCTCCTCTCTTAGACATGCTGAAACGCATGACCTACGATGTTACTGAAATAGCCTACGATGCCCCAGGTATCAATTTGGAGTTCTAAATGAAATTAGCAGTTATTACGGATTCGTCGGCCGTCTTGCAGCCGACGACGCTTGCAAACAAAGATGTATTTGTTTTGCCTATTCCGGTCACCATTGATGAGGAATCCTTTGTCGAAGGACAAAATCTGACTGCCGAAGAATTTTATCAAAAGATGGCAGCCTCCGAGGATTTGCCAAAAACCAGCCAACCCAGTCTCTTAGAGTTGGAAGAAATTTTGACAGCCCTGCAAGCCAACGGCTACACGCATGCAGTCGGTCTCTTTCTCTCATCAGGGATTTCTGGATTTTACCAAAATATCCAATATCTGGCAGATGAATTTGAGGGGCTGACAATCGCCTTTCCAGATAGCAAAATCACGTCAGCTCCACTGGGTATGATGGTGGAAAATGTATTGAAATGGGCAGCAGCTGGTCAGTCTTTTGAGGAAATCTGTGCCAAACTGGATCAACAAATTGCCCAAACGTCCGCCTTTATCATGGTGGACGACCTGGATCATTTGGTCAAGGGTGGTCGCTTGTCCAACGCAGCAGCCATTCTCGGCAACCTTCTCAGTATCAAGCCGATTTTGTATTTTACGGATGAAGGGAAAATCGAAGTATACGAGAAAGTTCGGACGGAGAAAAAGGCTGTCAAACGTCTCTTGGAAATTCTTCAAGAAAAAACATCCGACGGCAATTACCAGCTGGCTATTATTCATGCCAACTGCCCAGAAAAGGCAGATAGTTTCAAAGAACAGTTGGAGCAGGCTGGTGTGACTAGTCAGTTGCCAATCGTGTCATTTGGTTCCGTTATCGGGACGCATTTGGGTGAAGGGGCCATTGCTTTCGGGATTTCGCCCATTATCGAATAGGAGTTTACATGACAATTAAGGTAATTATTGCAGGTTTTAAGGGAAAAATGGGCTCAACAGCGGTTGAGATGGTCAAGGGAGATGCAGACCTTAGTCTAGCTGCCTTGGTAGACCCATTTGCCACTGAGACAGAAGTGGATGGCGTGCCAGTTTTTAAGACAAAAGAAGAAGTTGCAGAGCTAGATGCTGATGTCTGGGTGGATTTCACCACGCCCAAATTTGCCTATGAAAACACACGCTTTGCTTTGGAGAATGGCTTTGCGCCAGTAGTTGGAACGACTGGATTTACACCGAAAGAAATCGACGAACTGACTGCACTTTCGGCTGAAAAAGGCTTGGGTGGCTTGATTGCGCCAAACTTTGCTATCGGAGCTATCTTGCTCATGCAATTCGCAGCACAGGCTGCCAAGTATTTCCCTAATCTGGAAATCATCGAATTGCATCATGACAAGAAAAAGGATGCTCCAAGTGGAACAGCTATTAAGACTGCTGAGTTGATTTCGCAAGTCCGTCAGGCGCAGCCACAGGGTGCAGCCGATGAAGAAGAGTTGATTGCCGGAGCTCGTGGTGCAGAATTTGATGGATTCCGTATTCATTCTGTTCGCTTGCCAGGTCTGGTGGCCCACCAAGAAGTAATTTTCGGTGCCCAGGGAGAAGGATTGACTATTCGTCATGATTCTTATGACCGTGTCTCCTTCATGAGCGGTGTCAATCTCGGTATAAAAGAGGTTGTCAAACGCCAGCAACTTGTATATGGTTTGGAACATTTACTATGAAATTAACACATCTGCCTTCTGAATTTCAGGAGGCTTTGCCGATTTTAGAGAAAATTAAGGCCGCAGGTTTTGAGGCCTATTTTGTGGGTGGATCGGTCCGCGATGCCATTTTGAGAAGAACCATTCACGATGTGGACATTGCAACATCCAGCTATCCGCAGGAGACCAAAGCAATCTTCCCACGGACCATTGATGTGGGGATTGAACATGGAACGGTCTTGGTTCTGGAAGGGCATAAGGAGTACGAAATTACGACCTTTCGGACGGAGGAGGATTACGTGGACTTCCGCCGGCCTAGCCAGGTTTCTTTTGTCCGTTCACTAGAAGAAGACCTCAGACGCCGTGATTTTACAGTCAATGCCTTTGCCTTGGATGAACATGCTCAGGTCATCGACTTGTTTTCTGGACTAGAAGATTTGGAGCAGAAGCGTTTGCGAGCAGTAGGAATCCCTGCAGAGCGATTCAATGAAGATGCCCTGCGAATCATGCGTGGCTTTCGATTTGCGGCTAGTCTGAACTTCGAGATTGAACAAGAAACATTTGAGGCCATGCAGGAAACAGCACCGCTTTTGGAAAAAATCTCTGTGGAACGCATTTTTATCGAATTTGATAAATTGCTGACGGCACCCCATTGGCGCAAGGGGCTGCAGGCTATGATTGATTCTAAAGCCTTTGATTTTTTACCAGATTTGGCTGGAAAAGGGCAGGAATTGGAGAAAATGCTATCTAGCTTGCAGGCAGATTTCATCTTTGAAACTTCTGAACAGGCCTGGGCCATGCTCTTTGTCTGTCTGAAAGTGGACAACATCAAGTCCTTCCTCAAAAAATGGAAAACCAGCAATGAATTTCAACGGACGGTCGTGCAATTGGTGGAAATTTATCAGCACCGCCAGACAGGACCAGTGACCAAGCAGATGGCTTACGAATACGGTAGGACAATGATTGAACTGGTCGAAAACCTGCGTCAGGCTCTGGGGCTCTCGGTTGATTTTGAAGAGATTGCTCAACTCGATAAGGACTTGATTATCCATGAACGACATGAGATTGTTGTGAATGGTGGCATGATTATGAAGAATCTAGCTGTCAAGCCTGGTCCTCTCTTGGGTCAGGTCCTAAATGCAGTGGAGTATGAGATTGTCGAGGGGAATTTGGCCAACTCAGAAGAGGACATCATGGCTTTTGTAAAGGAGTTTTTAAGTAATGAGTGATTTTATCGTTGAAAATTTGACCAAGTCTGTCGGCGACAAGACCGTCTTTTCAAAGATTTCCTTTATCATCCACCCAGGCGACCGCATTGGGATTATAGGGGTCAATGGCACTGGTAAAACAACGCTCTTGGATGTGATTTCAGGCAAGCTTGGTTTCGATGGAGATATTTCACCCTTTACCAGTAAGAATGATTTTCAGATGGCCTATCTGACCCAGGAGCCTGATTTTGATGAGAGCAATACCGTTCTGGACACGGTATTGTCATCCGATTTGCGAGAAATCCAGCTTATTCGCCAATACGAGCAGCTCATGGCAAATTATGACGATAAGAGTCAGGCTCAACTTGAAAAAGTCATGGCAGAGATGGATGCCCTCAATGCTTGGGAAATTGAAAGCCAAGTCAAGACGGTTCTGTCAAAATTAGGATTACAGGATGTGACCAGCAAGGTGGCGGATTTATCTGGCGGCCTGCGTCGCCGTGTACAGCTGGCTCAGGTTCTTCTGGGCAATGACGACCTCCTACTTTTGGATGAGCCGACCAACCACCTGGATATTGAGACCATTGAGTGGTTGACGACCTTTTTGAAAAACACCAAAAAGTCTGTCCTCTTTATCACCCATGACCGCTATTTCTTGGACAATATTGCCACACGCATCTTTGAATTGGACAAGGCCGGTTTGACCGAGTATCAGGGGAATTACCAGGACTATGTTCGATTAAAAGCGGAGCAGGACGAGCGGGATGCAGCTCTCCGTCACAAGAAAGAACAGCTCTACAAGCAGGAGTTGACCTGGATGCGGAGACAGCCCCAGGCTCGTGCCACCAAGCAACAAGCCCGTATCAATCGTTTCCATGACCTCAAGAACCAGGTTCATCAAACTATTGATGACTCAAGTCTTGAAATCAATTTTGAAACCAGCCGAATCGGTAAAAAGGTTATTCAGTTTGAGCAGGTCAGCTTTTCTTATCCTGGAAAGCCGATTTTACAGGATTTTAGCCTGCTAATCCAAAACAAGGACCGTATCGGCATCGTCGGTGATAATGGTAAGGGCAAATCCACCCTGCTCAATCTGATTGCAGGCGACTTGCAGGCTGATGCAGGCAAGGTAGACATCGGAGAAACGGTTCGTATCGGTTATTTTTCTCAAGATATTCGTGGATTAGACGAGAGCAAGCGGGTCATCAATTTCTTGCAGGAAGTGGCAGAAGAAGCCAAGACTACATCGGGCATGGTGTCTATTGCTGAACTTTTGGAGCAGTTCCTCTTTCCGCGTAATACCCATGGTACACTGATTGAAAAATTGTCGGGTGGGGAGAAAAAGCGGCTCTATCTGCTGAAAATCCTTCTGGAACGGCCTAATGTCTTGCTTCTGGACGAGCCGACAAACGACTTAGACATAGCGACTTTGACAGTCTTGGAGCATTTCTTGCAAGGTTTTGCTGGTCCTGTCATCACCGTCAGCCACGATCGTTATTTCTTGGACAAGGTTGCTAATAAAATCCTTGCTTTTGAAGACGGTGGTATCCAGACCTTCTTTGGAAACTACACGGACTATCTGGATGAAAAGGCCTTTTTGGCTTCCAGCTCTGCTATTTCTTTGGAAAAACCAAAGGAGAAAATCGAGAAGGTCAGAGAGAACAAGAAGCGGATGTCCTATTTTGAGAAGCAGGAGTGGGCAACCATTGAGGATGAGATTGCTGGTTTGGAGGAGCGGATCGAAGCCATTGAGGCGGAAATGTTGACCTGTGGCAGTGATTTTACCAAATTGTCGGACCTGCAGAAGGAGCTGGACCAGAAAAATGAGCAGCTCTTGGAGAAGTACGAGCGCTTTGAGTATTTGAGTGAGATGGAGGGCTAGGATGAAAACTCTTATCATAGGCTACATGGCCCTTTACCTACTGGTCACATTGGTTTCAGCCCTTTATAGCTTTCTGAAAACCAAAAAGATGAACCTGCTGCGGCTGAGTTTGACATTTTTGGCAATGCTTGTGCTGGCAGTAACCCTTTATTATTACAGTCAAAGCTACCATGCCTTCCAGATGATTGGTTTTGCCCTTGGTTTTACCTTTATTTCTACGCTTTTTCTCTTCAATGGGACCAAGGAAGGAACTAATTTTATAGCTGCTATGTTGCTGAGTGTTGGGCGCTTTGTTCTCCATATTCAATTTCTAGTTCTGATTTATCTTTTTAGATAAATTGTCCGTACAAGTTGTTTGAAAGGGCTTTACGAAAAGGTTTGCATTGTGGTATAATAGAGAAAATGAAGTGAGGTAATGATTATGTCAAAGAAAATTATCGGTATTGACCTTGGCGGTACATCTGTCAAATTGGCTATTTTAACGACTGCTGGCGAAATCCAGGAAAAATGGTCCATCAAGACCAACATTTTGGATGAGGGCAGCCATATCATTCCGGATATTATCGAGAGTATCAAAGATCATTTTGAGAGCCACAATCTGACCAAGGATGATTTCTTGGGAATTGGTATGGGTTCTCCTGGCGTGGTCGATAGCAAAGCTGGTACTGTGATTGGTGCCTATAACCTCAACTGGAAGACCTTGCAGCTGGTCCGTGAACAGTTTGAGACCGCACTTGGTTTGCCTTTCTTTATTGACAATGATGCCAACGTAGCAGCTCTGGGTGAGCAGTGGGTCGGTGCCGGCGAGAATAATCCTGACGTGGTCTTCATGACGCTGGGAACTGGTGTCGGTGGTGGTGTTGTTGCTGCTGGAAATCTGATTCGCGGATCACGCGGTGCAGGTGGCGAACTTGGCCATTTGACGGTTGATTTTGAAGACCCTATCATGTGTACATGTGGTAAGCCAGGTTGCCTGGAGACGGTTGCCTCAGCGACAGGTATTGTCAATTTGACTCGCCGTTATGCAGCCCAGTATGCTGGTGATTCTGAGTTGAAGAAACTCATTGATGATGGTCAAGATGTGACAGCTAAGGATGTCTTTGACTTAGCAAAAACAGGTGATGACCTAGCTCAGATTGTCTACCGCAACTTTGCTCGCTATCTAGGAACAGCTTGCTCCAACATTGCAGCGACGCTAAATCCAGCCTACATTGTCATCGGTGGTGGTGTATCAGCTGCAGGCGACTTCCTCTTGGACGGTGTTCGCCAGGTCTTTGAAGAGACAGTCTTCCCACCGATTAAGGAATCAACTAAGTTGGCTCTTGCAACACTTGGCAATGATGCCGGGGTTATTGGTGCAGCGTCATTGGTTTTGAAATAAGTAAATCAGGCAGAGGAAACTCTGTCTTTTTTAGAAGAAAGGTTCTAATATGGATTTTAAAGAAACAAGCTCAACAGCTAAAAAAAGATTTGCCAGCCCTATTTTTATCAATCAGGGACAGGGAGACCCCTCTTGTCGCTAAATTTTTTGCAGGCTTAACCTTAATCTACGCCTTGTCGCCCATTGATTTAGTGCCAGATTTTATCCCAGTTTTGGGCTGTTTGGATGACATTATTCTATTGCCCTTATTGGTGGCCTTGACCATTCGATTTATACCCAAGGAAATACTTGACAATCACCGATTGGCCGCTGAGGACCTTTGGAAAGATGGCAAACCCAAGAAGTGGTACTATGGTCTTCCAATCATTTTTCTATGGGCCTTGATTATCTACGTCCTAGTAAAAGTTTTTAAGTAGCCTATCCGCTGTCACAGTTTTTAATTGTTTTGTCTTTCAAAACAAATCAGAATCATATATAATGAAAATGTAGAAATATTGATATTGCAAATTATCGGAGAAGGCGTTCTTTATTCGTGGCTATAGATGGCTGAAAGGTTCGAGGAGGTCTATCATGTCAAAAGATCATATCGTCCGCTATCAAGGCTATGTGCTGGTTTTGGGATTTTTACTCTATGCGACAATCTTCTTTCCTGCCCTAAATTTTCAATGGTTTAATACATTTGGTGTGTTTTTTGTTGGAGCAGTAGTATTGCCTTGGGCCATCTACACCAAGCAGATTCCCCACATGCTTATCTGTCTCTTTCTGATCATTAGCCCATTTTTAACATTTTACATTGGATTGTTATCGATGCTCTTTGGTCCTTAAAAATTGGAGGTAAATCATGAAAAAATGGAATCTACACCAAGTTTCCCACTATCTACTTATAGCGGGGACCCTCTTTTGGTTATCAGGATTCTTTCTAGATAACTGGATTCGTCATTGGTTCTTCCCTTCTAGCTGGGGTTCTGTAGTTGTTTTTTACATCCTGCCACCGATTGGACTTGTAACGCTGATTTTGTCCTTCTTCACAAAGAAGGTGTGGCAGGCAGCTCTCTCCATTGCCTTTATCCTATCCTTTTTCATCACCATGTTCGTTGGTTACTTCTTGTTTGGTCCCTAAGAAAGGAGTAGCAGTATGCTAAAGAAAAGTTTGGATTTGTTTAGCTGTTTCATTATCGGCCTGGGATGTCTGATTTGGCTCAGTATATGGTTACCCATGGAAAATTGGTTTCATCTGGAAAAGTGGGCCTATACCGCATGTTTTAAAATTGTCCCCTTGCTGGGAATGGCTCTGCTACCAGTAGCTATCTATCATAAAAAGCCTAGACATACCATTATTGCCCTACTCTTCATCGTTTGCTATTTTCTGACCGCAACATTGGCCATGTATATGGGTAACACTTACCTCTTCACTCCATAGAACTCTAGCTTGCTTCTGGAATTTTTGGGTCAAAAAAAGTATAATAGTTGCATGACAAAAGCAGATATTATTTTTAAAGAAAACATTCGTAAGATTATGGAAGAGGGCGTTTTTTCGGAGAATGCTCGCCCTCGTTACAAGGATGGAAATGTAGCGAATTCCAAGTACATTACAGGTGCCTTTGCAGAGTATGACTTAGCCAAGGGCGAGTTCCCTATTACTACATTAAGACCTATCCCAATCAAGTCAGCCATTAAAGAAATTCTCTGGATTTACCAAGATCAGACTAATGACTTGTCTGTTTTACAAGAAAAGTATGGCGTCCAGTATTGGAATGACTGGGAAGTTGAGGGAACAGGGACCATCGGAGAACGTTATGGTGCTATTGTGAAAAAACACGACATCATTTCAAAAATTCTCAAGCAATTGGAAGAAAATCCATGGAATCGCCGCAATGTGATTTCCTTATGGGATTATGAAGCCTTTGACCAATCCGCTGGTCTCTTGCCATGTGCCTTTCAGACCATGTTTGATGTTCGTAGAGTGGATGGGGAGATTTATCTGGATGCAACTCTAACTCAACGGTCAAATGATATGTTGGTAGCCCACCATATCAATGCTATGCAGTATGTAGCCCTTCAGATGATGATTGCTAAACATTTTGGCTGGAAGGTTGGGAAGTTTTTCTATTTCATCAACAATCTTCACATCTATGACAATCAGTTTGAACAGGCTGAGGAATTGCTCCGTCGAACCCCGTCGGAAGTAGAACCACATTTAGTTCTCAATGTCCCAGACGGCACCAATTTCTTTGATATTAAGGCAGAAGATTTTGACTTGGTGGACTACAATCCAGTTAAACCGCAGTTAAAATTCGATTTAGCAATTTAACTGGATTAGCAGTGAAGAACTTCGTTCTTTTACCTCGCTTCTTTATTTTTAGGCTCGGGCTGAAACAGTTCCCCGAACTGTTTCACTTCCAACCTTCAACAGTCTATACTCAGACTTTCGAAGCCAGTTAAAACGCAACTCAAATTTGACTTAGCGATTTAAGATGAGGGGGGCTTTCCAGTACCAGCGAGATTCACATTCTACGAATCTCGGTATCTTCCCTATCTCTGAGGAAGGAGTCGGTGATAGTTTCAACATGATAAAAATTTGCGCTTGGCCTACTTGGTAAGTGCATTTTTCATGTTTTTTTGATAGAATGATAGGACGGAAAGTGAGAGAAAATGACAAAGAAGATAGTTGCAATTTGGGCACAAGATGAAAATGGATTGATTGGAAAAGGGGATAGACTTCCATGGTATTTACCTGCAGACTGGGCTCATTTTAAAGAAACGACCACTGGTCATACTATGGTAATGGGACGTATAACCTTCGACGGCATGGGTAAACGTGCTCTTCCCAATCGTCACACCATCGTTTTGACTACAGATAAAACCTATCAACTAGAGAATGAACATGTTACCATTTTACACAGTGTGGAAGATGTCCTAGATTGGTATAACAAACAGGAGCATACTCTATTTGTGCTTGGTGGGGGACAAATTTTTACTGCTTTTGCACCTTACATTGAAGCTTTAATAGTGACAGATATTCACGGTCAATTTAATGGCGATGTGTATTTTCCGAAAGCATTTCCTATGGAGAAATTTCAGCTACAAAGCGCCAATTTACGTCCAAAAGACGAGAAAAACCCGTATGATTTTACAATAAAAACCTATGAAAGAAGAGATGGTTAGGCATGGAGAGAAGTTTATTCGGTTTATTTACAGCATTTCTCTGTGGGATTTGTGTTCTTTGTGCGATTCAAGCCTTTCGGAAGAAACGTTTTGGTTTAGCAATTTTATTTTTACTGAATGCTTTTACCAATCTGGTCAATAGTATTCACGCCATTTATGGATTTTTATTTAGATAAGAGATATGAAAGAGGAAACACATGGCTGTTAAGCATACACATGAGCTAATCTATTGCTCATTTTGCGGAAAAAATCAAGAAGAAGTTAAAAAAATTATCGCAGGGAACAATGTCTTCATTTGTAATGAGTGCGTGGAACTAGCACAGGAAATCATTCGTGAGGAACTGGCAGAAGAAGTTTTGACAGACTTGGCCGATACGCCAAAGCCACAAGAATTACTCAATATCCTGAACAACTACGTCATCGGACAGGATCGTGCAAAACGTGCTTTAGCAGTAGCCGTTTACAACCACTACAAACGTATCAATTTCCAAGATAGCCGTGATGAGAACGATGTTGATTTGCAAAAATCAAATATCCTCATGATTGGCCCGACTGGTTCAGGAAAAACCTTCCTAGCTCAGACCTTGGCTAAAAGTTTGAATGTCCCGTTTGCTATTGCCGATGCGACCGCTCTTACTGAGGCGGGTTATGTTGGTGAAGACGTAGAAAATATCCTCCTCAAACTCTTGCAGGCGGCGGATTTCAATATTGACCGTGCAGAAAGAGGGATTATCTATGTGGATGAAATTGATAAAATTGCCAAAAAAGGTGAAAATGTGTCCATCACCCGCGATGTATCCGGCGAAGGGGTCCAGCAAGCTCTCCTGAAAATTATCGAGGGAACGGTTGCCAGCGTGCCACCTCAGGGCGGACGCAAACATCCAAACCAAGAGATGATTCACGTCGATACCAAGAACATTCTCTTTATCGTTGGCGGTGCCTTTGACGGTATTGAAGAAATTGTTAAACAGCGTCTGGGTGAGAAAATCATTGGTTTCGGTCAAAACAACCGTGCTATTGAAGAAAAAGATTCTTATATGCAGCACATTATCGCGGATGATATTCAGAAATTCGGTATCATTCCAGAATTGATTGGTCGCTTGCCTGTCTTTGCAGCTCTGGACCAATTGACTGAGGATGACCTAGTACGTATCCTGACAGAGCCTCGAAATGCTCTTGTTAAGCAGTACCAGACCTTGCTTTCTTATGATGATGTCGAGTTGGAATTTGAAGAAGATGCTTTGCAGGAAATTGCCAAAAAGGCCATCGAGCGTAAAACTGGTGCACGTGGACTTCGTTCTATCATCGAAGAGACCATGTTGGATGTGATGTTTGAAGTGCCGAGTCAAGACGATGTCAAGAAGGTTCGTGTGACAAAAGCAGCAGTAGACGGTGAAGGAAAACCTGAGCTAGAAACTGCCTAAAATTCATCAGGAGGTGTCAATTGACCGCCTCCTTTTTCAGAGAAAGGGGAAAATATGGAAATCAATACCCATAATGCAGAGATTTTACTGAGTGCAGTTTCAAAGACCCAGTACCCAGATGATGATATTCCAGAGATTGCCCTGGCTGGACGGTCCAATGTTGGAAAATCGTCCTTTATCAATACCTTGCTGGGGCGTAAAAACCTGGCTCGGACGTCAGGCAAACCTGGAAAAACCCAGCAACTGAATTTTTATAATATCGATGATAAAATCCGTTTTGTTGATGTGCCGGGCTACGGTTATGCCAAGGTTTCCAAGACTGAGCGCGAAAAGTGGGGCAAGATGATTGAGGAATATCTGACCAGTCGAGATAATCTCCGCGTGGTGGTTAGTCTGGTAGATATGCGTCATGAGCCATCTGCCGATGATGTTCAGATGTACGAATTTCTAAAATATTATGAAATCCCAGTCATTGTCGTTGCTACCAAAGCCGACAAAATTCCACGTGGCAAGTGGAACAAGCATGAATCCATTATCAAAAAGAAATTGGATTTTGATAAGAATGACCAGTTTGTCGTCTTTTCATCTGAAACTCGACATGGCTATGACCAGGCCTGGGATGCTATTCTGAGTGAAATCTAACAAAAATAAAAAAATAGAGATATTTTTCTTGCATTCTAAACTAGACTATGTTATCATAATTGAGGTTTGAAAAAACTGACCTAAGACAGTAGGGGAGCTAGACTCATAAACATCCTACCGAGGCACAAAACGATTATGGATATAAACGTGTTTGTACTTTCGTGTCTAGGTTTAGGTGCGATTTTTTTGTGCCTAGCCCAAAATAAAAACGGAGGTAAACGAAATGTCAGAAGCTATTATCGCTAAAAAAGCGGAATTAGTGAATGCCGTTGCTGAGCAAATGAAAGCTGCAACATCTATCGTTGTGGTTGATGCGCGTGGTTTGACAGTAGAACAAGATACAGTTCTCCGTCGTAACTTGCGTGGTGCAGAAGTTGAGTACAAAGTTATCAAAAACTCAATCTTGCGTCGTGCTGCTGAGCAAGCTGGTCTTGAAGGTCTTGCAGAATTGTTTGTAGGTCCATCTGCGGTTGCATTCTCAAATGATGCAGTTGCTCCAGCAAAAACAATTTACGATTTCGCGAAAACTGCTGATGCTCTTGAAATCAAAGGTGGAGCTGTAGAAGGTAAAGTTTCTTCTAAAGAAGAAATCGAAGCACTTGCTACATTGCCAAACCGCGAAGGCATGCTTTCTATGTTGCTTTCTGTACTTCAAGCGCCAGTTCGCAACGTTGCATACGCTGTCAAAGCTGTTGCAGAAAAAGAAGACGCAGCTTAATCAAATCGCGTCAGAGCGTAGCTGCTTAGTGCTACAAACTATTTAAAAACCTAAATTGGAGGAAAATCACAATGGCATTGAACATTGAAAACATTATTGCTGAAATTAAAGAAGCTACTATCCTTGAGCTTAACGATCTTGTAAAAGCTATCGAAGAAGAATTTGGTGTAACTGCGGCTGCTCCTGTAGCTGTTGCTGCAGCTGGTGGTGCTGCTGAAGAAGCTAAAGATTCATTCGACGTAGAATTGACATCTGCTGGCGACAAAAAAGTTGGCGTTATCAAAGTTGTACGTGAAATCACTGGTCTTGGTCTTAAAGAAGCTAAAGAGCTTGTTGACGGTGCACCAGCTATGGTTAAAGAAGGCGTTGCAACTGCAGAAGCTGAAGAAATCAAAGCTAAATTGGAAGAAGCTGGCGCTTCAGTTACTCTTAAATAATAGAGTATCGCAATTTGATTGCGGAAGCCTAGTAATTCAAGGTTTTAGAATTGCTTAGAGCGATAAAAAATTGGGAGAATGTTATTCCCCACCAAAACCCCACCAAGATTAAATCTTGGTGGGGTTTTATTTATGGTATAATATGTATATATATCGCTAAGGGTACCCTTAGTCTATTGCTTACACAATAGACTAATACTATCAGCTCTTAGATAAATCAGTTTAGGAGTCTATTTCATGGCAATAAAGGGAATTACATTAAAAGAGAGTATGAATCGCTCTGTTCAAGCAATTATGCCACTTGATGAAGAAAAAGAGGTATTTAATCAAAAATTGGTTAGTTATTTGACTCATTTAAAAGACAAAGAGGATGAGTCAGAGGAATACCAGAAAAATCTTCTCAAGGGATTTTTAGAAAGTGTATTGCCTTATAATTTTATTAATACTTCTAGTCGAATAGACCTTGCTATCTATAATGGTAAAGACGCCAATTCGTCACTAGGTATTCTTTTTGAATGCAAGAGTTTGACTAACAAGTCTGAAATGATGTCAACGGAAAAAATCAATTCCAAAGCACTTCAAGAAGTTGTTTATTATTACCTACAAGAACGCCTATTTAATAAAAATTTAGAAATCAAAAAGTGTATTATCACAAATGGCCTATCTTGGTTTGTGATAGAGGCTAAAGAATTTGAAAAATATTTTTTCAAAAATAAAAAGCTAGTTGACCTCGTGACAAAGTTCAGAAATAATCAACTTTCTAGCAATAAAACAGATTTCCTTTATAGTGAGGTTATTGCACCAGAAATTGACAAAGCAATTGAAAAGGGAATCGTTATTGCTCACTTTGATCTTAGTCAAGCTCTAGTTAAGACCAGTAAGTATATTGAAATCAAGAAAAATAATCTGACTCAGCTTTATCGATTCTTCACAGCAGAGAATCTTCTCAATAAAGAGATTTTTACTGATTCAAATAAACTCAATAAGAATTTCTATGATGAATTGCTTTATTTGATGGGGCTAGAAGAAACGAAGTCAGGGACTTCAAAAATTATTTCACGTTTGAAACCTGCTAAACGCCAACGGTATTCTTTTGTTGAGAATATCATTGATAAATTGGAGATGAAAGATGTTCCAAAAGAAATGCAGGAAGACATTGCTATTCAACTAACAGTTGTCTGGACAAATAGGATTCTATTTTTGAAACTGTTAGAATCTCAGCTGGTGTTGTTCAACAAAGATGAATCTTATAGGTTCTTGACCTATGAAAAACTGCCTAACTTTGAGGAGATTTATAGCTTATTCTTTGCTGTACTTGCTAAGAAAGTATCGGAAAGAAATGATCGAATGCAAGAAAAGTTCGGTTATGTCCCTTATCTGAACTCATCACTGTTTGAAGAAACAGAATTAGAAATTTCTAGAGATGGGATTGGTATTGATAGATTACCAGAGGGAGATATTGAAATTTTCTCCAAAACAGCTCTTAAAGGTGTAGATAAAAAACGTAAAAAAGGGAACATCAATTTTATTGATTATCTCTTTGAGTTTTTGGATTCTTATGACTTCTCGACCTCCATCAGCCACCATGAGAAATCTAAGAATGACCTTATCAATGCGTCAGTTCTGGGATTAATTTTTGAGAAAATCAACGGCTACCGTGAAGGCTCTTTTTATACGCCAGGCAATATTACCATGTATATGTCACGTAAAGCGATTCGTACAGCAGCAGTGGACAAAGTCAATGAGGCACTCGACTGGCAGTGTGAAACAATCGAAGATATAAAGTTTAACATATGTAATGCTCAGATTGCTAAAAAGGTATCAGATGCGATTGACAGTTTGAAGGTTTGTGACCCAGCGGTTGGATCCGGTCACTTCCTCGTATCAGTCCTGAATGAAATTATTGCTCTTAAAAGTGATTTAAATGTTTTGTTTGACGCTGATGGCAACTATATTGGAAACCTGATTCAATGTTATGTTATTAATGATGAGCTAGTCATTCAAGATATGTCTGGAAATAATTTTTTGTATCAGACAGGTAATCAGCAGTCAGAACAAATTCAAAAGGCAATTTTCAACCAGAAGAGGCATATTCTGGAAAATTCGCTCTTTGCAGTGGATATTAACCCAAGTTCGGTCAATATTTGCCGTTTGCGTCTCTGGATTGAACTCTTGAAGTCTTCTTATTACTATCAGGATACTGATACTAACCAACCTGTTTTGACGACTTTGCCAAATATCGATATCAATATTAAAGTAGGCGATAGTCTCTTACATAAGTTTGATTTTGACTATGAATTTGATATGAGAAAAACAGATTTCAAGGACTATCTATCTCTAGTTAAAGACTATAAGGAGACGAATAATAAACGAGTAAAAGCAGAAATCTGGGAGAAAATTGAAAGGCTCAAACATTCCTTTGATGATACGGCTTCAAGTCCTGAATTAAAGAAATTATCTCGGCTCATATCCGAACGAAATAAGGCTGGTGCCATTAGCTTATTTGAGGAAGAGAATAAAAACTCTAAAGAAGTAGCGGAATTAAATAAGCGACTAGCAAAAGCTGAAAAGGAATTGGAATACAGACTGAAAAATCCATTATTCGCTAAAGGTATGGAATGGCGAATGGAATTTCCTGAGATTTTGGGAGAAGCTGGCGAATTTATCGGCTTTGACCTTGTCATTGGGAATCCGCCTTATATCTTTGCTCGTAATCAGTCCTTTACTGATGAGATGAAAGCCTACTACTCAAGGACTTATCAAGTAAGTGAATACCAAGCCAATACCTATACTATATTTATGGAATTGGCTTATCAGCTCTTGCGTAAAGGTGGGACATTCTCCTATATCATTCCAAATAACTTTTTGACCATTCAGACCAATTCAAGGGTTCGTCAGTTTATCACGGAGCAGACAAGTGATGTTGTCTTGATAAATTCTCTGGACAAAATTTTTGCGGATGCTAGCGTGGATAACTGTATCATTTTCTTCAAGAAGAATGCGCCAAACTGGATTGAAGTAGCAGAATTGTATCACGGCGAGTTCAACACTGTCGGACGAGTTGCGTCAGATTTCTTTGGAGAAATTCCAACATTTTCAATCTCGATGGTCAAGTATAAGTCAGCAATTTCGGCATATGAACGAATTGATAAAATTAGGGGAATAAATGATTCTAAGTTAGCAAACATAGGAGTTGGCATAGAAGCATATAGAAAAGGGAGAGGTAATCCGAAGCAAACAGAAGAAGATGTAAAAGCTCGGATTTATCATTCATCTAAAAAAATTGATGATTCCTATGTAAAATATCTCGAGGGAAAAAATGTTTCTAGATATAAATTATCTTGGAACGGCGAGTATATTAAATACGGTGTACATCTTTCAGAACCAAGACCTTCAGTAAATTTTCAAAATCCTAGGTTAATTGTTAGGCAAATACCTTCCTACAAATCTTATTCAATTGAAGCAGCGTATACCGATGAACATTTAATCAACGATAGAAATTCCAATATCATTGGAGATATAGAAGTAAATCCTCTTTATTTGTTAGGTGTAATCAATTCAAAAGCAATTTCATTATGGTTTATGATGAAGTTTGACAAATTCCAACGAAGAGTATTCCCTCAATTTAAGGCAAATGAATTAGGTCAATTCCCAATTCCAGCTGCCACTGATTCCCAGCAAGAAGAATTAGCACAGCTTGTTGAACAACTGATGGAAGAAATGAAAAAAGATTCTCCTGAAACTGAAAAAGTCAATCAGCTTAATCAGGAAATTGATGAACTTGTCATGGATTTGTTTGAACTAACTGAAGAAGAGAAACAGACCGTTAGAGAATTTGAAGTATAGAAAGTAGGTATAAATGGCAAAAAGTTTGCAAAGTCAATTCAGAGATATTGAGAGAAATTTAGTCAGAGAAACGAATAAAATGGTGAAGAGAGCTAATAAGAAGATAAAGCCTGTTATCCTTCCAACACAACTAGATTCCTCTAAAACAGCACTAAACTTTAACGAATATCATCAAGATAATAGTACTCATGTTTCTGTTAATGGAGATTTGATAAACTCACAGATTGGTGGACAAAATAATGCGTTAAACATTACCTGTACTGATATGGAAATTGAGAGTGTATTTGAGAATATCAGAGAGTACTCTAGGACATTAGATGAAGAAGAACAGACAGAATTAGTGACAATTTTAAATGAGGTACAAGAAGTCGGAAAAGTTAATAACCATCAAACTTTCTTTGAAAAGCACCCGATACTTGCAATGGCTCTTAGTGCTAGTGTAAGCTGGGGAGTTGAGAATGGAATTGATAGATTAGTTAGTGTCATTTCAAATACATTTAAGTGAAAGTGAGATTTACTTGACTTAGAAAGAATCTTGAAAAAGATAATCACTTGTTCTTTAATACAACTTTCACTCGAAACATTTTTATAAGCTGATCAACCTTTTAAAATGTTAGATTTATTATTAGTAGATTCGTTATATAAAATATTTTTTATAATTCATTAAATGATGACGAAGTTCTTATTGCAAACGATTTCAGTTTTCGGTATAATAGTATATAATGATTGTTGGAGAAAGTTTCATGAAAAGATACAAGAATTATATTTTTGACTTTTATGGTACCTTGGTAGATATTATAACGGATGAAAACAAGTTAGAACTATGGGAAAAGTTAGCTGAAATTTACCATTCTTTTGGTTGTACTTATGGTGCACGTCAGTTAAGGAGTTCCTTTCAAGAAAAAGCCAGTGAGGCCGAGCTAGATTTGATTCGGATTAGTCCTTACGAAAACGTTGAAATTGACCTTGAGAAAGTCTTTATTCAATTACTAAAGGATGAAAAATACCGCCGGCCAACTAAGAATGAACCAGCAGATTTAAAAACCTTTGGTCAAATGGTAGCTTCCATATTTAGAATCCTGTCACGTGAGAAATTGACGACTTATGCCAATACCTTGTCAACACTTGCTTATCTAAAGGATAAGGGTAATCGTCTCTATATACTTTCCAATGCTCAACGTGTTTTTACGCAGGCTGAAATTGAAATGACTGGTTGTGCTGAATATATTGAAGGCATATACATTTCCTCTGATTATCGAATCAAAAAACCTGAACCAGAATTTTTACAAGGCGTCTTGAATGAGAACCAGCTGGATCCTACTGAAACGGTTCTAGTTGGAAATGATTTGACTACAGATATTGCAATCGCGCAAGAGCTAGGTATAGATGCTATACTTTTGAACACTTTCCCCTATTCTCCAGAGGAGATTCAAGCTTATCGAGATTTAGGATGGAAGTTTGAAGTAATTGAGGATATTTCAGAGCTAGTCTCACTTCAAGGATAAGCGTTATAGTTACTTCTATCAACTAATATTTATGTACATTTTATTATGTAAATACTATCAAACTACTTTCCTAGGATGAGAGTAGTTTTTGTCTTTTCCAGTCATTTTCTGATATACTGGTTAGGTATAAAAATTAGAAAGGTTCTGTTTTGGGTCATTCCCAAACAGTAGTCAGCTAGTCTGGCTAGAGGTATTAGTTTCATGTCTCAAACCCACATTAACGTTATCGGAGCTGGTTTGGCCGGCTCAGAAGCAGCTTATCAAATTGCCAAGCGTGGCATTCCCGTCAAACTCTACGAGATGCGTGGTGTCAAGCCGACGCCCCAGCACAAGACCGACAAGTTTGCGGAGTTGGTTTGTTCTAACTCTTTCCGTGGTGATAGTTTGACCAACGCTGTCGGTCTTCTCAAGGAAGAAATGCGTCGCTTGGATTCCATTATCATGCGGGCTGGTGAAGCTCACCGTGTGCCTGCTGGCGGTGCCATGGCCATGGACCGTGAGAATTTCTCCCAAGCGGTCACAGATGAGATTCACAATCACCCACTGATTGAGGTCATTCGTGGCGAGATTACGGACATTCCTGACGATGCTATTACAGTTATTGCGACGGGGCCTTTGACATCTGACGCCTTGGCGGAGAAGATTCACGCGCTTAATGGTGGCGACGGTTTTTACTTCTACGATGCGGCAGCACCGATTGTGGACAGCTCGACCATTAACATGGATTTAGTCTATCTCAAGTCTCGTTATGACAAGGGAGAGGCTGCCTATCTCAATGCTCCGATGAACAAGGAGCAGTTCACCGCTTTTTACGAAGCTTTGATTTCAGCTGAGGAAGCACCGCTTAATTCCTTTGAAAAAGAAAAATACTTTGAGGGCTGTATGCCTATTGAGGTCATGGCCAAACGTGGTATCAAAACCATGTTGTATGGTCCAATGAAGCCAGTTGGTCTGGAATATCCAGAAGACTACAAGGGGCCGCGTGATGGCGAATACAAGACACCTTACGCAGTTGTCCAACTCCGTCAGGACAACGCAGCTGGCAGCCTCTACAACATCGTAGGCTTCCAAACCCATCTCAAGTGGGGTGAGCAGAAGCGAGTCTTCCAGATGATTCCAGGACTTGAAAATGCGGAATTTGTCCGCTATGGTGTTATGCACCGCAATTCCTACATGGATTCGCCAAACTTATTGGAACAGACCTTTGCCACCAAGAAAAATCCCAATCTTTTCTTTGCAGGTCAAATGACAGGAGTAGAAGGCTATGTTGAGTCTGCCGCTTCTGGTTTAGTGGCCGGTATCAACGCTGTTCGCCGTTTCCGTGGCGAAGACCCAGTCATCTTCCCACAGACCACAGCCATCGGTGCTTTGCCATTCTACATCACCCACACCGAAAGCAAGCACTTCCAGCCTATGAATGTCAACTTTGGCATCATTAAGGAGCTGGACGGACCGCGGATCCGCGATAAGAAGGAGCGTTATGAGGCAATAGCAGAGCGTTCTCTCAAGGACTTGGAAGAGTTTTTGACTTACTAAGATAATCAGTTATCTCCAGACACCTCCGGGTGTCTTTTGTGTTATACTGGGGTTAGAAAACCGAAGGAGAAACACGATGAATCACGATACTTGGAAGGGGATTATCTTGCAGAAGCAGGGCTTATTGACACCCCAGTCTGCCCAGAGAATCTGCCAAAATCTCAATGGTTTACAGGCTCAGTTTCAACCCTATGTTCATGTCGGATTTCGTAACCGAATGACAGCGGAGGATTTTCACGAGGGTAGCTGGCAGGAGGAGCTGACTCGTCAGTGGTCCATTCGGCGAACGGTTCATGCCTATCTCAAGTCAGAAATTCCTCTCTATATCCACGAGGGGCGGATGGCTAGTACCGACTATCTTCAAACCGTCGGTCGCGATGATTTTTCACCTCAAACCAAGCAGAAGTATCATCGGATCATCCTAGAAGCCTTGGAACAAGCCCCTATGACCCGCGAGGAGCTGAAAATCCTCTGTCGTGCGGAAAAAATGACGCAGGTAGAGGAGAAGCAAGTTTTCAACGCTTGGGGCGGGCTTTTTCGCTACATGGTCGAGCGTGGGGAAGTCTATCAGGAGTACGGTGCCAAACGTTTTCATCGCCTGACAGACTTTCAGCCACTTTCACGGGAAAAAGCAGAGTTGGAAATCGCACGGCGGTATTTTTCAGGTTTTGGTCCTGTCAGCTTAGCGGATGCCCGTTACTACTTCAAGGAAAATAAATCTACGGTCCTAAATTGGATGAAACAATTGGATTTGAAAACTATAGAAGTAGCAGGGGAAGAACGCTTCTATCTAGGAAAATTAGAAGAAGCAGAAGTACCAGACTGCCTCTTCATTGCAGGTTTTGACCAACTTTTGCTAGGTTACGAAAAGAAAGCCAATCCCTTCTTTGATCCCAAGCATATTCGGCAGATTTATACGCTGACAGGCATTGTCAAACCAGTTGTTTTCTACAAAGGACGACTGGTTGCGACCTGGCGACGTGATAAGGACAGGATTGAATTGGCTATATTTGAAAATCTGACCAATCGTGAACTAAAAGACCTGGAACGTTACCGTCGAGTCTACGAGGAACGCTTGAAAACTGAGCAAAAATTGTTCGGATAATCCGAAAAATGACGTAATATAACTAAATTTTCTGAATATTTCAGAAAATCTGTGGTATAATACTAAAAACACTGTTTAGAAAGAGATAGCAATGAATAAGTCCTACTTTTATTTGGATATGAAAACGCATGAATTGGAAGTGCCATTTACTACTAGAAAACGCCGAGTCCGTGTCTTATTGCCAAAAGGATATGAGGAAGATGTGGATAAAACCTACCCAGTTGTCTATTTTCATGACGGACAAAATGTCTTGTATAGTAAAGAAGCCTTTTCAGGATATTCCTGGAAGGTGATTCCAACTATCAAACGAAATCCTGATATTGAAAAAATGATTATTGTGGCCATAGACAATGATGGTTTGGAGCGCATGCATGAATATGCTGCTTGGAAGTATAGCGAGATGGGCATTCCTGGTATTCAGTTTGGTGGGAAAGGGACCCTGTATGCTGAATTTGTCATGGATGTGGTCAAGCCCTTCATTGACCAAACCTATCGCACCAAGCCTGACAAGCCTCACACCGCCATGATTGGCTCATCACTTGGCGGTAATATCACTCAGTTTATGGGATTGGCCTATCAGGACCAAATTGGCTGTCTGGGAGTATTTTCATCAGCTAACTGGCTCCATCAAGAAGCCTTTGACCGCTATATTGAGCGACAAGCACTGGATAAAAATCAACGAGTTTATATCTACGTCGGAACAGAAGAAGCGGATGATACCGACAAGACCCTCATGGCAGGTAATATCAAACAGGCCTATATCAATTCCTCGCTGACCTACTATCGTCAATTGATAGCGGGAGGCGTTGATTTGGACAATATCGCCTTGGAAGTTGTTTCTGGTGCCGTCCATAATGAGGAAGCCTGGGCAGCTTATTTGCCAGATTGCTTGCGCTTTTTAAGCGAAAAGTGGTAATGTAAAGAATTAGTTAGGAGAATGAATATGCATGTAGAATTTTTAAGTCACTGGTCTGGCCATCTTGGTCGAGAAATGAATGTGAACAGATATGGTCACGCGGGTATTCCAGTAGTTGTTTTTGCCTCATCAGGCGGTTCGTACAATGAATTCGCAGATTTTGGAATGATTGAAGCTTGTCGTGGCTCTATCGAGGCTGGTCATGTTCAATTTTTCACCCTAACCAGTCACGATAAGGAAAGTTGGTTGGCAGACTGGAAGTCTATTCATGATAAAGCTGAAGCTCACCGTGCCTATGAGCGTTATGTGATTGAAGAAGCGATTCCATTTATTAAACATAAAACTGGCTGGTTTGATGGTATGATGACAACTGGTTGCTCAATGGGGGCCTACCACGCGCTGAATTTCTTCCTCCAGCATCCAGATGTATTTACAAAAGTCATCGCGCTTTCAGGTATCTATGATGCTCGTTTCTTTAACAACAATCAAGACTATGGCTATGATGGTGCTGTTTATCAAAATTCACCAGCAGACTACATCTGGAACCAAAACGATGGCTGGTTTATTGATAAATACCGCCAAGCAGATATCATTGTCTGCACAGGTTTGGGCGATTGGGAGCAAGATGGATTGGATTCATTCTACAAGCTCAAGCGTGCCTTTGAAGAGAAAAATATCCCAGCTTGGTTCGATACCTGGGGTACGGATGTGGCGCATGATTGGGTTTGGTGGAGAAAACAAATGCCATTCTTCCTCCATTCTATCGGACTTTAAGCTAGAAAGGACTACCTATGAATTATCTCGTTATTTCACCTTTTTATCCAGAAAATTTTCAACCGTTCACCATTGAATTGGCTAAAAAAGAAGGCGTTACGGTTCTAGGTATCGGGCAAGAACCCTACGACCAACTGCCTGAGGAGCTCCGCCATGCCCTTACAGAATACTTCCGTGTGGAAGATTTGGAAAATATTGATGAAGTCAAGCGTGCAGCTGCCTTCTTGATATACAAGCACGGCCCTATTGACCGTGTGGAATCCCACAATGAGCATTGGCTTGAAAATGATGCGGCTCTCCGTGAACAATTTAATATCTTTGGAGCTAAGCCAAAACACCTGAAAAAGACTAAATTTAAGTCTGAGATGAAAAAATATTTCAAAAAAGCAGGTGTTCCAGTCGTTCCTGGTGTTGTTGTCAAAACAGAACGTGATTTTGGTAGAGCCTTGAAGAATGTTGGTTTCCCCATGATTGCTAAGCCAGATAATGGTGTTGGTGCATCTGGTACCTTCAAAATCGAGAATAAAGAAGATTTTGATCGATTTATTGAAAACTGGGATAGAACCACTGTCTATTTCTTTGAAAAATTCGTCAATTCAAGTATTATCACTACTTATGATGGTTTGTTAGACCATGACGGCAATGTTATTTTTGAAACAGGCTTAACCTATGTTCATACTCCATTTGAATTGATGCAAACCAAGAAGGACAATGCCTACTTTATCGAAAAAGAACTAGATCCTAAGTTGGTGGAATATGGCAGAGCTATTATCAAGGCTTTTGGTATGAGAGAGCGTTTTTTCCATATTGAATTTTTCAAGGAAGGTGACGATTATATCGCCATTGAATACAATAACCGTATGGCAGGTGGTTTCACAGTTGAAGCCTATAACTACGCCCATTCCATTGATCTTTTCCGTGATTATGCCAATGTTGCAACAGGTGGTACAGTTGAGGAACGTAGATTTGAACCACAATACTGCTTGGTAGCAACTCGTCGTGATACAACTGACTATGTTCACTCTGCAGATGACATTCATCAGAAATTCGCTGGTAAGATTAAAACCGTCAAACGCATGCCAGATGCCTTTGCAGAATTGCAAGGAAATGATGCCTACCTCCTTGTGACAGAGAGCAAGGAAGAGTTGGATGAAATGATTGCCTACATTGGTTTAACAAAATAGAATGAATTGAAAGATGCCAGAAATGGTGTCTTTTTTCTTTTCTTACAATCTTGTAAGTTTTTGCGTCAGAACTGTAAGGGAACAAGGCAGAACTATTTTCTATAATAGACTCATAAGAAACAGAGAGAAGGAAAGTTTATGTCATTCAAATTTTTACAAGCAAAACACATTTTTGGTAAAACACAAGAAAGTAAACGACAAGAAAAACAGGAAAAACAAGCTGAATTACTATTCGAATTAGAACACGAACTCTTTCAACGTAACTGGATGTACTAGGAGGTTTAAGTGGTGAAATCGTACAATGCATATCAACTGAAACTCGCTATGGCTGGCTTGATGGTTCTGGATCATCTGGATATCATTCCAGGTTTTATCCCAAATCAACTTGGCATGGTCTTTCACATGATGACTCGCTGTGTCGCAGTTTTCTTTGCCTACATGTTGGTTGAAGGCTATCTTCATACGAGAAATGTCAAAAACTATCTTTTGCGACTATATGGTGCAGCAGGGCTGATGGCCACTGGAAATGTTTTGATAAACAGTCTTTACCAATCAAAAGATATTTACATCGGTAACAATATCTTTTTGACATTAGCTGTTGGTCTAACCATGTTGGTTTGTCTTAGAAATTTTGCTGAACACACTAGAAAGCAACAAATCCTTCAAGTCCTATCGGTTGGACTATTGACCATCTTAGGTGCCTTTTTAACAGAAGGTGGCTATGTGGTCTTGCCCTTCATCCTCATCACCTATTTAGGTCGTAAGTCACTATTCAAACGCAACTTGTTCTACGGGTTATTTGCCCTATTCTTGCTATTTTTGTCCTATCAGCCTTATGAAAGTATTGAAATGACTGTCCAGATGATGCTCTACAATGCTGACTGGTTATTTATCTTGGTCTTGCCAATTCTAAGTCATTATAATGGACAAGCAGGGCCCCGGACAGCATTTTCACGCTATTTCTTTTACATTTTCTATCCGCTACACTTGTGGCTACTGGCAACCATTGCCTATTTTATCTAACCTTACAAAGCTGTAAGTTTTCAGGTCAGAATTGTAAGAGAAGGTAATTAGAATATTTTCTAAAATAGACTCATAAGAAACAGAAAGAAGGAAATCTCATGTCATTCAAATTTTTACAAGCAAAGAGAATGGAAGAAAAGGCATTCTCAGAAAAAGAGAAAGCCGAACTCATGGAACAAACCTTATTCTTAGAAGAGCTCGCCCATGATTTGCAAAGTATGCGATTTATGGCATACTAGAGGGAGGAAACGATGAAAAAGAAAGTATTTAGCTTGCTGGCTTTGGGCAGTATAATGTTAGCTGCTTGTTCTTCCTCTTCAGCAGGCCTTAGCTTTGATGAGGGCTATCAAACTTTCCATTACAAAGGAAAAGACTATGCCGTTAGCAAACAGGAAGTTGCCGAAGATAGTATTCAAGGAACAGAAGTTCCGTTTATGGATTGGCCTGTTGTCAAAGAAGAAGGGGCAGTGAAAAAGACAGTATCCTTGAATAATCTCTATATAACCACTAACAAAGAATGGGCCATCGGTGTCCAGGATGGTTATTATAAGGTGGATTTAGAAGATAATATTGCTGAATCAGACCGAATCGACTATCAAGCATTACTTGATACAGTTGATTTATCCAAAGAAAACAATTAGGAGTTTGTATGTTATTAGAAATCAATCATTTAGAAAAAGTTTACCGCACACGTTTTTCAAAAGAGGAAACGCGTGCCCTTCAAGATGTGGACTTCAAAGTCGATAAGGGTGAATTCATTGCAATTATGGGCGAAAGTGGTTCTGGTAAAACGACCTTACTCAATATTCTAGCAACCTTGGACAAGCCGACGAGGGGATCTGTTCTCTTGAACAATCAAGACATCACCAGTATCAAGGAAAGCAAGCTGGCAGATTTCCGTTTGCGTAATCTAGGTTTTGTTTTCCAAGATTTTAATCTCTTGGATACCCTGTCCATCCAAGACAATATCTTTTTACCTCTGGTATTGGCACGTACTGGCTATGAGGAAATGGAAAAACGTTTGAAAGTTTTGGCGCCAAAACTGCGGATTCAAGATTTGCTGAAAAAACGTCCTTTTGAACTTTCTGGTGGACAAAAGCAGCGCGTGGCCATTGCTCGTAGTTTGATTACCCAGCCACAGATTGTCCTAGCGGACGAACCGACAGCTGCCCTAGATTACCGCAATTCGGAAGACTTGCTGAATTTGTTTGAAGACATCAACTTAGACGGACAAACTATTCTCATGGTGACTCACTCAGCCAACGCAGCCAGTCATGCCAAACGGGTTCTCTTTATCAAGGACGGTCGCATTTTCCATCAACTATACAAGGCAGGCAAGAGCAATCAAGACTTTGCCAAGGAAATTTCGCTCAATATGTCTGCACTTTTAGGGGGTGAGTAGATGTTTTACCTCAAACTTGCTGGGCAAAATATCCGAAAATCCATGGGTGTGTTTGCTCCCTTCGTTTTAGCCAGTCTTGTGCTATTTACTCTGATTTGTTCCATGTTCTTACTCATGCTGAGTCCAGTTATGAAGACCATGGGCTCTGGTGCCGTTTCTATCGGTCTTGGTGTTGTTGTTCTGACCATTTTCTCGGTCATTATGGAGATTTATAGTTTTAATTTCCTGATGAAACAACGGGCGAGGGAATTTGGTCTCTATAACATGCTGGGGATGAACAAGAAAAAAGTAGCCTTGATAGCCAGCCTAGAATTGATGATGATTTTCTTGCTAGTTGTGGTTCTTGGTTCTGTCTTAGCAGGTGTGTTTTCAAATGTTCTCTACTTGATTTTTGTCAATATAACGCATTATAGTGATTTGCATTTTGGAATAGACCCTCTGGCCTTTGTCATGACCGCCTTTCTCTTTGCTGGTATCTTCTTTCTCTTGGAATTGCTGGCCATTCGGACCATTGGCAAGACCAGTCCACTGATTTTGTTCCGTGCCAGCGAGAAGGGGGAGAAGGAGCCAAAAGGCAATGTCCTTCTGGCTGCCCTTGGTGTAGTGGGACTGGGTGTTGGATACTACCTATCACTTTCATCGAAAGCAGCAGGGTTAGTTGTCATCTATCGTTTCTTCATCGCAGTGCTCTTTGTCATTGCGGGTACCTATCTGTTCTACATCAGTTTTATGACTTGGTATTTGAAGGCTCGTCGGAAAAACAAACGGTATTTCTATACGCCAGAGCATTTCATTACGACTTCGCAGATGATTTTCCGGATGAAGCAGCACGCAACGGGTTTGGCCAATATTACGCTACTTGCGGTCATGGCCTTTGTGACCATTGCGACCACAACCTCCCTTTATACAGGTATGAGCAGTATGACAGGTGCACTATATCCCAAGGAAACATCTATTACCTATAAAGTTTCGGATAGAAGTCAAGGTGAAGCTGCCTATCAGCAATCGGTGCTCAGCCATTTTCCAGAAAAAGCTAATGACAGTCTTTCCTACCTGACCTATCAAGCTGGTCTAGTCTATGATGGTGGCGAAGAGATTGTCATTAGCCCAGAAACCATTGCCAATCCAGACTTTAGCAAAATGGCCTTTACCTACTTCATCACCCAAGTTGATTTCAGGAAATTGGGGAATGACCTGCCAGAGCTTGTTGCCAATCAAGTGGTCTTTATGCGTCCGAGTGAAAAGCCATCGCTTAAGAAGCTTGTTTTGGGCGAGCAAACCTTTGAGAATGTAGCCAATCTTGACCAGGCTATTTTCCCAGACAACTACAATACGCTAAATGCCGCCGTTATGGTAGTCAGTGATGACACTGTGTTGGATGCTGTTCGTGAGTATTACGAGTCCAATAATCCGCAAGGGTATACAGTCAGTCTGGACTACCGTGTCTTTACCGACTTGACTGATGAAGAGGTTGCTTCGATTGGTGAGCAAGCTGGGGACTCTTATAATATCAACGATGCAAACGGAGAATTCCTAGGATATGCTATGCAAAAATCAGATTTCAACAATTTACAGATGGGCTTTACAGGCGGTTTCCTCTTCACTGGTTTCTTGCTGGGAATTAGTTTCCTACTGGGTGCAGCCCTGATTATCTACTACAAGCAGTATTCGGAAGGGCATGAGGACAAGAAATCCTACAAGATTTTACAAGAAGTGGGCATGAGTGCAACAGCGGTCAAAAAGACCATTAACTCCCAAATACTTATTGTCTTCTTTATGCCTTTGGTCATGGCGACCTTGCATTTCGTGATTTCTCTTGTTATGCTTAAGCAAATGCTATTGACCTTTGGTGTCACCTCTTCGCTTATGATTTATACCGTCAGCGGAATTACCCTACTGGCAGTCGCTCTGATTTACTTTGTCATTTACAAGTGGACCAGCCGAACCTATTATCGTATTATTGAACGGTAGCAGAAGTCTCGCCTTGTGCGAGATTTCTTGCTTTTTCAGGGAAATGGTGTTACAATGGTAATACCAAAGGAATACTAAAAGAGGTAAGAAAAATGGCGGCTATCACATTGAAAGTTTCTGAGCAGGACAAACTCTTTATGCAAGCTATGGCAAAGTTTGAAGGTGTGAGTTTGTCAGAACTCATTCGGACTAAAACCCTTGAAGCCCTTGAAGACGAGTACGATGCGCGTGTGGCAGATATTGCTTGGGCAGAATACCAAGCAGACTTAGCAAAAGGAATTGAGCCAATAACACTAGAACAAATGGCTGAGGAGTTGGGCATTGAGTTATAAGGTTATTTTGTCCGCTAAGGCTCAAAAGCAAATTCGAAAGTTGGATAAAACTGCTGCAAGTTTGATTTTACGGTATCTTTATAAGCATATTGATGGGTGTGACAACCCCAGACAATACGGAAAAGCCTTGACTGCCAATCGTTCTGGCCAATGGCGGTACCGTATCGGTAATTACAGGGTCATTGTCAGCATTGAGGATGATAAATTGATCGTAACAGCCCTTGAAGTCGGGCATCGAAAAGAAGTATATAAATAAAAAGCCAAGACTTGTGTCCTGGCTTTTGCAGAATGAAGAAGATGAAAAAAGAGAAGATTTATATTGTTGAAGATGATGAGATGATTGTCCAACTCTTGAAGCAGCATTTGGGAAAATCTTATCAGGTAGAAAGCGTGCAGAATTTCCGAGCTGTCAGTCAGGAAGTGGCGGAAATCAAACCAGACTTGGTGCTGATGGACATTAGCCTACCCTATTACAACGGTTTTTACTGGACGACTGAAATTCGTAAAACCATGACCATGCCGATTATCTTTATCTCCTCTAGCGATGATGAGATGAATGCGGTCATGGCTATGAACATGGGTGGCGATGATTTTGTGTCTAAGCCGTTTTCTCTGGGGATTTTGGATGCCAAAATCGGTGCCTTTCTGCGTCGGGTCAATCAATTCAGCAAATCAACCGATTTGTCAATTGACCAGTTTCAACTTAGTTTAGATGGGCGATTTTCAAACAAATCGGACCAGGTTCAACTTTCACCTACGGAAACCAAGATTTTGTCTGCCTTGCTAGAAAGACAAGGGCAGATTGTTAGCAAGGAAATCTTGTTGGAAAGCTTGTGGGAGAACGAAGAATTTATCGACCAAAATACACTCAATGTCAATATGACCCGACTACGCAAGAAAACAGGTGAACTGGGTTTTGACCGCATTCATACGGTGCGGGGAGTGGGGTACTTGGTCAAATGATAGCAAAATTTATCCGTGAATTCCGTAGTTTTTACTTCTCCTACATTGTTCTATCTACTAGTTTTATCTTGCTCTTCTTTCTCTATCAACTGCCCACCGAATTCCTGCAAAACGCTCTGCTATTGTCCCTAACCCTCTTAATCCTACTGACTGTAGGCCTGTTCTGGAAGTTTCGCAACCGCATGAGAGCCTTGGAAGACTATGTTCATGAGGAAGCCTTGCCCCTGCTTAATAAGCCTGTTGACCTTGCCTATCTCAACTTGATTGAGGCAGAGAAGGAGGCGACACGTGAACAGCTTTTGGTCTATAAGTCACGAGAAGAAGACCTGCAAGCTATGGTCAAACTCTGGTCTCACCAAATGAAAGTGCCTCTGGCTGCCCTGTCCCTCATGAGCCAGACGGACAATTTACATCAGGCAGATGTTGACCAACAATTGCTGCGCTTGGACAATTACATGGCTAATTTACTCAATTATCTCAAGTTGTCCAATCAAGCTTCGGATTTTCGCTTTGAAATGGTCCAAGTGAGAGAAGTAGTGGTGGATTTGGTCAAGAAATACCGGCAACAATTTCTGCAACGCGAGATAAGTGTCGCTATAGATGGAGATTGGCAGCTGAAAACAGACCGCAAGTGGCTGAGTTTTGCCCTATCGCAAGTCTTAGACAATGCCCTGAAATATAACAAAATGGGTGGTTCAGTGACCATTGCCTTGGACAAGGGAATCACGATTTCTGATACAGGATTAGGCATTTTGCCCGAGGATATTCCGCGCCTTTTTGACGAAGGTTTTACGGGCTATAATGGACGTGAACACCAGAAAGCCACTGGTTTTGGGCTCTATCTCACCAAGCGCGTCTTGCACCAGCTAGAATTAGATATTGATGTGGACAGTCAGGTTGAAGTTGGGACAAATGTGCGGATATTTAAATCAGATTAAGAGTTTGCAACCGCCTCCAAAAGTGCTATACTAAGGATAGTATTTCATTGGAGGTTTTTTATGTCTCATCATGTTTTGCAAAATGGATCCGACATTCGCGGGATTGCCATTGCTACTGACGAATATGCTGTTAAATTGACGCCCCAAGCAACCAAGGAAATTGTTAGAGGGTTGATTCATTGGCTGACCCAAAATCAGGAATTGTCCACGCTCTATAAAGAAGGAAAATTGACCATTGGTATCGGTCGTGATAGCCGTCTGAGCGGTCCAGATTTGGCAGATGCTTTTATCGAAGAAGCTGTTGGTCTGGGGGTTCAGGTGATTGACTTTGGTATGGCCACAACGCCAGCTCTCTTCATGAGCACCCAGTATCCGCAGTTTGCCTGCCACGCAGGGGTGATGATTACTGCCAGCCATCTGCCTTATTATTTTAATGGTCTCAAGATTTTTTCGCAAAATGGCGGAGCGGAACACGAGGATATTGACTATATCTTGTCGCATACGGAGGCATTCCCAGCCTTAAGTCTGGGAAGTCTGACCCATGCGGATCTGATTACGCCTTATGCCCAAGATTTGGTTGATAAGATTCGTACAGCCTGCGATGGTCAAGACAAGCCGTTGACCGGACTCAATATCATCGTCGATGCTGGAAATGGTGCAGGCGGTTTCTTTGCGGAAAAAGTTTTGGCCGAGCTGGGAGCTGATACAACGGGTTCACAGTTTTTAGAACCGAACGGCACCTTCCCTAATCATGTCCCAAATCCCGACAACAAAGAGGCCATGGAAAGTATTCGTCAAGCAGTACTTAAACAAGGTGCCGACTTAGGCATTATATTTGATACAGATGTGGACCGCGCTGCCTTGGTTACCAAGTCAGGACAAATTCTCAACCGTAACAATCTAATTGCTGTCTTGGCTCAAATTACCTTGTCCGAGCATCCGGGTACGAGTATTGTGACCAATTCCCCAACCTCAGAACACCTAAAAGATTTTATCGAAAGTCTGGGTGGCAAGCAAATTCGCTATATTTCAGGTTATCGTAATGTGATCAATCGCGCCATTGCTGCCAACCAAGCTGGTGTAGATTGTCAATTGGCTATCGAGACGTCAGGTCATGCAGCCTTTAAGGAAAATTATTTCTTGGATGACGGTACCTATGTGGCTGCCAAAATTCTCATGCTTCTGCCTCAGTTGCAAAAGGATGGCAAGTCCCTGGATGATTTGATTGCACAGCTGAAACAACCTTTAGAAACGCAGGAAGTGCGCTTTAAGTTGGAAGTTGAGGATTATCGCGCTCTAGGTGAGCAAGTCATTGCCGACTTGCAAGCGACATCCATTGCCGGTTTTATTTTCAATCCAGAGAATGAAGAAGGAGTGCGATTTGATGTAACAGACCCTTATGGAGACGGCTGGTTCCTTCTCCGCATGAGTCTCCACGAACCGCTCCTGGTCCTTCAAATTGAAAACGACCAATCAGGTTATATGCCGAGCATTTTGAAACGTTTGTCTGAATTCTTGGACGGCTATCCAGCTGTTAATCAGACCAAATTAAAAGAATTAGCATAATTAGATGAAAGTCAGCCACTTGGTTGGCTTTTTGGTGTTTTTCTGGCTAGTTTTAAGCAGTTTTAGAAACATTTACAAGATTTTTTCTTAAATTTTTACACAAAATTCTTGACTTATCAATAATTAGTGATAAAATAGGATTACAGAAAGAAAGTGAGGTACTTAACATGACACTCGTTTCAAATCCTACTCAATTAATTAACGCTTTGGACAATAATGAAAAAGAAATTGTTATCACACGTACCATGACTTTTGCAAGTTCCATCTATCTTCCAGCTGGTATCGACATCAAAGGTCAAGCACAAGAAAATGGCGTTCTGCCAACTGTATTCTTTTCACATTCTGATGGTTTTATCTTGAAAGGCGATGCTAAGATTTCTGATTTAACAATCTCAGCTCTTCAAGATAAGAAAGCTATTTCACTTGTGCCACAACAAGTTCGTGACAACTTTGGTCAGATTTCACTTATAAACTTGATCGTGGACGGTCAAATTTCAATGATTTTCCGTGCACCAACCATGACTGCACATGTCGACACACACAACGTCTTGGTTCGCAAAGCAGATACGCGCACCTACCTTGAGCAACCACAAAAATATGGCGTAAACGTCCTGCAAGGTGCTTATACCCTTTACAATTTTAACCCCGATGCTAACAGTAAGATTACAGCAGCTATCAGTGAATTGAACGTCGGTCAAGACGGTCAACCTGTCATCGGATCTGGTGTCTTTGTTTCAGGTTTCAATGATGCTGGTGGTCAAGTTGTGATGGATAAAATGGTCTTGGGTTCAGTTTATTCTACTGGTCTCCTTCCTCAAGGTGCGGCAGATTTCATCACCGGTGGTGTCTTTGTTGTCTATGGTGCCCATGTTCACGAATTGTATCAGCTCGGTAAAACCGTTACTTACGGCGTCAATGACATGGTCTTGGATGCTTGGGGAACTGTTGACAAATGGGTCGTAGAAGATGAAGTTATTTCCTACGGTCAATCTGGTGTTGGTTTCGTAAACTTCGGTACTGTCAATGATTTCCAAGCAAAAAAAGCCATTTCTACCTACGGTGTCGGAGCTCGCGCCTACAATCAATACGATGGTACCTTGAAAGTCGGTCATTTTGCTGAAATCAATACCTACAATGACGGTGCTGTTGGTATTCAAATTTCCAAAGAAGTCGGTGAACTGTATATTGAAGGCGATATTACAACCCACGGTGGTGTTGGCCAATCTCTTGTAAAAGGTGTCAACGTGGATCTTCCAGCCTATGCCTTTTCTATCAAAGATGGCGGTTACCTTCATGAACTTCATGTCAAAGGCTCTATCCTTAGCCACGGTGATAATGTTACAACTGTCACTATGGAAGATGGCGGTCGTTTAGACCAAGTCGCAGTGGATGGTAAAGTCGCTGCACTGGGCAACAATAGCAAAACCTTCAGCGATGAAACTGTTGAAAAACGATTTTAAGAATGAAGCTAAACGATCCTAGGATTTCCTGGTCTTGTTTTTAGTAGTAAATTCCGATTAGAAAATTGGCATAGAAAAATGAGATTGGTAGTCCAACCTCATTTTTTTCTTCTGAAAGCAAGTTGTTGCAAGAGCGAGATAATTGGTCCAGTGAAGAGCATGGCAATAATTGTTCCTTCGCGAATTCCTAAAAATGGATTACCAAAGAGGAAAGAGAGAAGAAGCGCTGTTACAACCATTCCAATATCACAGGCCAATTTGACGCTAGAAAATGGTTTATTGGTCACTTGGGCAATTGTTTTGGGCAACCCTTCGCCCGGCATGACAATCGTATCCGCATTGACCTCAACAATGACACCGATTGCCAAGATAAAGACAGAGATAATCAAGACAATCAACTGGACTGGATAAGATTTACTGGACAAGATTGGAGCGAGCAGACCGTAGAAAAAGTTAATAAACAAGCCAAACAAGGTTCCGGGTATTAACTGAATGAGGTAAGGAATTGCCTCGCTCATCTTCTTTGGACTAGCCAAGACGAGCTGAATAACAACTAGCAGGGCTAAGAAGAGCGCCGTGTTCAGACCGATGGATGAACCCATAGATTCTGAGACGACGTTGGGCACAGCAGCAATCGGCGATGTGCCGAGCAGGGATATTTTTGACATGGCAACAGCAATGGCCATGATTGTGATTCCAATAACAAATTTTACGATTTTCATAATTATATTTTAATACAATATCGACAAAAATCAAGCATTAACTCACTAATTAGTAGATTTGTTATTTATGTTTGCATAAAATAAATTATGTAAATCACAGTTTATCCAATGCATTTTTTTGCTCATCATTGACAATATGGGTATACAAATCAGTAACTTGCGTATTGGCATGCCCCAGTTGATGGCTGACCAAGACCTGCGACTTGGTTGCATCATAGAGTCTGGTCGCAAGTGTGTGGCGGAGTTTGTGGGGCGTTACACGAATTTTGAAATCAGCCGAATACTTGGCAACCATTTTTTCAATAGAAGAGGCATCCATGCGATTGGGTATCCCACGATATTCGGAAAGAAAGAATGCGACGTCAGTCTTTTCTGCCTTGTAGCGTTGCTGCCGGATGGTCATATAGGCTTCCAGATAGGGCTTGGCAAAGCCAGCAATATTAACAGAATCCCGTTTACCACCTTTTCGAGTGACTTCGATAATCATCAATTTCAGATTAACATCCTTGAGGTCCAAATTGACGGCCTCAGACAGACGGACGCCAGAGGCCAAGAGCAGGGCAAGAATGGCTAAATCACGCTCCTTATTTTTTCGGAAAGAAGATTTTGCACGGTTGGAGAGTTTATTTTCGTATTCTGTGTCCACGTATTCCAGAAATTCCATGGTCTCGTCGCCCAAAAAGAGTTTCTGCTTGATATTTTCCGCCCGGGCAGCCAAGGTTTCTTTTTTCTTCTTGGTCGACACCTTTTTCATGACATTACGGTAGAAGTAGGGCTCACCCTGATCATTTTCCACTTCTTCGGTTAAATACTTGAAGAGACTAGAAAGTGCCGATAGAGTGCGGTTTATGGTGGTCTGCGACACACCATTCTGCGTGGTATTGGCGTTCAGTAAGGGACGCTCCCGCAGATAAAGAATGAAGGCTTCCATATCTTTTTTGGTCAAATGTTCCAGAATATCCAACGGAATATCAGCAATCCGTTCCACAGATACCAAATCTGAATCCTGTAACCACTCAAAAAAACGACGATATTCTTTGAGGTATTCATAAAGGGTTGTAAAACTATAGGGAACCGCCAACTTGGATTGGTAATAATCCAAGACATACCAAGGCATGATTTCTTTCAATTCCTCAATTTTTTCCAATAATAATTCACGACGCATGATGATTTCTCCGAGATATTTTATTTAAAATTAAGTATTGTATTTTGGAAGAATTTTCAGCCTTCACATTTATTTCGAAATTATAAAATACATTTTTTCGGCAAAAATTTTTTCTAGTTATCATACCAGTAGTATACCATAGTTTTATATAAGTTTCAAGAAAATTATAGTTTTTCGGAAAGATGTTATATAGATTTTCAACCAAATAACAAAAAAATTTTTTAGTGTACATTTTACCTCAAAAACCTGTATTTTACACGGTAAACTGACAATCGCCCATTTGTACATTTTTGCTCCTTTTCCTTGCATTTTACGTCTAAACTGGAAATTTTTCAAATGTACATTTTTCCCAATTTTTAAATCATAAAAACACGGCTCACCTTGATGCCGTGTATAACTTTATATAAACTTACTAAAAGGTACAAAATGCTCTCGTTTTCTTCGAAGGCCTTTGCAGATTATGCAAGGCTGTTTTGATCTTGTTTTGCATTTGATTCTATCTTGGATTGACATTTTATACCTGTGTTTATTATTTTCCTGACAAATCCACCAAACTCTAATTTTGCTATCAACTGTTAGGCTTTTGGGGTTTGGCATGAGGATATTGTTTAAGGCATCCCATTCGTTTTCTAGCTCAGGATGGTCTTTCAGAAAACTGTTAATTTTGCTGAATTCTTGAATTTCAGTGCAATTTGGACAGATATTTTCTAAATTTGGCTTCACCGAGCTCAGATAACGTTTTAAAACAACGTTTAATCGCTCTTCAAAATCATACTGGCAGGTATTACAATGCCATTGCATCATTCGTTTTTCTGTAACACTTGGGATGATTTGATTGGTCTTAAATTTGTTGTTTGAGTCCCACACTTTAGCCAATTCTGGATAAACATCCATTAAGGTATTATAGCCTTCTAACGGCTGTTCGTTGCTACAATATGGGCAACATAACTCTGTCTCTTTTCTAATTGGAATAGAGCATTGGTATTCACCTTGGCATTTTTTACATCTCCACCAATATTTCTGGGTTTCGATAAATGTCGTGGCTAACTGTACAGGTATTTGATTTCGGTCACTCCATTCTTCTAATAATGTCGGATAGTCTGAAAGAAAGTCGTTATTGAAAATTTCCTTTATCCAGTCACAGTTATTAGGGCAGGTTTGAAAGTTTTGATTTTCAATTGTCGTTCTAGAAACCATTTCTGAAGCACTACATTGAAAATCTATTTGGCAACAAGGACATCTCCAATTTAATAATCTTTTGTCATACTGCCAGTAGTCTTGTAATTCACCAGGATTATTTGAACTCCAAAAGTTAGCTAGATAAGGGTGTGTGACATTTAAGGAGTTAAAATCTTTTAGTAATTTGTAATCATTACAATATGGGCAAGAATGCTTATCTCTTTCATAGACACGGCAATAATAAACGCCCTTACAGGTTGAACAAGACCATTCAATTTCAAGGTCGGATAGTTTATCAACTTGGTAAACAGATATTGAGTTTTTATTTGACCATTCTTCTGCTAATTCAGGAGTAAGAAAAGTCAATGGTGCTACTTCTGTCTGTTTGTTAACCACATCTTTAAAAGTAGCATGACATGAATGACAATAAGAGCCAGAACGCATAATTCTTTTTAGCATTCCCTCTATAGGTAAATTATATTGATTGTTACACTTGTCACAACACCAATTTAATGGCACGGTGATATTATGGTTTAGTTTTAACTCCTCAAACGGAATTTCGTTTGTCTCATTGCAATATATTTTTGATAAGTTAGGATAAACCTCCTTGTAATAATAGCTACTTGAGAACTCATTACAATTCTTGTGATAGAGTTTTTTATCTTGATTTTGGAACAATCGAGAACTCATAGCATAATCACGCCAACTCCAGCGGCAGGTTGGACATGTGTAATTTAGTATCAATTTAGAAGCAAAAATTTCGCCTTGCAAACTTTCAAGTAATAGCTCTTTGTTTGCTCTAGAAAAATTTAGATAATTAACTATTTCAGGGAATACAGTTAAGATGCTGTTTTTATCTTTAACCAGAATTTTCCCCAATTGGCAGCACGGGCAAAAGTCTTTAGTTTTTTGACTTTGCAAATATGTCTGATACACACTTGCTTCCCAATTATGTTGACAATTAGGGCAAAGCCACCTAACTTGTTGCCGACTAGTTACTCTAGTTGTGGAGATATTCAAATAATTGTTGTAATCATAATCCCAAAAAACTAATAAGCTAGGCACATTTTTTATTACTTCAATCATATTATACTCCTAGTAATTTGTTCTATCATCTAGTAAACTTTTTATGCTGACTACTTTTTTGGCCATAGCAGGATTTTCTTCTTTACTTTTTACTTCCCCGCTAGAAAAGTCAATTATGCTGTCAGCAGTTAGAATATTTTCTTCAAGATAATCGGAAAAAATGATTCCTCCATCGTATTGCAGAAGCCCTTCTGCCTTTAATAATTCATTAGCTATTGCAGGGTAAACACTGGCTTGGATGAGGTCTCGAAGCGATTTATTTTCTTTTTGAAGCTCTTTTATATCACTTTTGATCTTCTCAATGGAGATTTTTTCTGAGTTTGAATTTTGAAACAATTTCCTTAACTCTTTAATCTGAGTTTTTAAACTTTCAACCTGATCTCTGTATGATAGGGCAGCTTCTGCAATCCTTTTGTAGTGTTGATTTAGCTCTATCAGAGCGGCTTTTATAGAGCTTGGAGTCCGATTAGTGCGCATGAAACTCTCGACATCTAAAGTCTTGTAGGTAATAACGGCTTGGTATTGTTCATCTACCTGCTCTTTTTTTCTAATATCTAAAGCTTTTCTAAATACTTTATTCCTTCTAATCGTTGTATCGGCAACTTGCGGAAAACCATTTTCTCTGATATAGTCTCCAAAATTTGGGATTTTAAAAAGTTTGATGTCATATAGACAGTGTTCAGCCAAGTATTGTTCGAAATACTCCACTAATTCCTCATCCATGATTGCCTTTAGTCGAGCCATAGATTACTCCTCGCTTTCCATCTGGTGTTTGTACATTAAATACTCTTGGTATGAGTAACTTACGTTTTTCAGGCGTAAAAGCGCCTCTCCCAAATCTTCAAAATGCCCCTTACCTTCTCTCACACGTTTAATAGCTTGGTCAACAATTAGAGCTTCTTGATCTACACTTTTCTTATGAGTTTTATCCATGGTGAAGTAGTCTTTTCCTGCTTTACGATAGAATGGACAGCTCGTGCAAGCTCCAAGTTCTGCATGACTACTTATGACTTTCAAACAGTCAGAATAGTCTCCTGAAGCAAATTTCGGGGAGTAACATCTTCCTTTATTATCTAACTGTACAAAGGTCTTACCCACGGTGTATTTATACTGTGTCTTGCTGATTTCGTAACAAGTTTGTGAGCTTGTCAATTTTCTGTATGCTTGATAGCTGCGGCACTCAATAAATTGACTGAGATTGGAAAAATAGTGAGAGGATGTTGCGACGTTATCATGGCCTGCAAGCATCATGGCCGTAACTGGGCTTGCACCTTCTGCAATGAGATTGATCATTGAGATATGTCTAGTATCTCCGATATGAATGAAGCCTATCTCTTTATCCTTTAACCTAGTCGGCGGGCTGATATGGTAGACTTGATACCCATATCTATCTGATATGACATCGTTAAAGAAATATCTTAGTATGGTGTTCAAATTTGTGTAGGTGAGAAAACGATTCCTAACTCCAGTTTTCTTATCCCATTTTTTGTAGTGTGGATCAGTTACAAAAAGTGTATCCAGTTTTGTTGAGGATGAATCCTTAGTGAGGTCAAGATAAGTTTGTATCTGTTGAGCGAGTCTGTCAGGTATTTCATAAGTTGTTAGGTAATAATCCTCAGAGATTTTGTGTGATACACTTTTTTCTTTCCCTTTGAGATTATTCCGTCTTAATGTTAGGAAATACTTACCGTTTTCTTCTGACAAGCAATTTCTTTGAGTCAATAGAAACTCTCTTGGCCTCAATGGCAATACCGCTGTAATCTGCCACCAGAGATACAATGGATAGTAAAATAGTCTGTCTTTATCAGAGATCCCGTCAGTCCAATACTGTTCAAGAATGTCGTTAAATATAAAATATGACTGAAATTGAGCAAGTTTTCTTTGTTGCTTGGGATTCGTTTGATAACTCACTGCCAAAACATTGTCTAACTGTTCAAGCAATAAACTAATGTTACTATCTTCCTCACAAGGCAAGCTAGAGAAGAAATCTATACAAAGTGATGGAGAGTGCAGTTTTATATCAAGCACATCAATTGTCACATCTTGTTTGGTTTCCTTGATAATTCGTTTAATATCACGTAAGAACTGCTGTAAAGTAGCTAGCACATGCTGTTCCATCGAAAGCACTATAAAGCATTTTAAATAATTTGTGAAATCGACTGAATCAATACCTAAAAGTGGTTCAAAGTAACGTCTGTACTGAAACGTATTAACGTTAAAAAAGAAACCAACATTGTCATACTCATTGGTTGTTTGCCATTTTAGTTCATAAAAATTCTCTGTCAGGATGATTCCTTGCTGAACATAGTCTTCAAAATATTCAATTGCTTGGTCTAATTTAATTTCGTCAAATGTAGTAAAATGGGTAACTGCCCGAAATAATTTAGCTTGATTGTTCATGCGATCAGCTCCTTAATAATTTCTTCGTAGTCATTCAATACATCCTCACCGTACTGTTCAGATATAGCCTGTAACATCTCGGTTAAACATGGTTTTAATTGTGACTCTAAAATAGCTTTGATTTTTCCTTTTTCTAAATCATTCTGCACCTCCAAATATTGCTTATTAAGTCGGTTAAATTCACCAATCAGTAATAGTAAGGTGGACTTGGTTTGGAGTTCAAAATCACATCCTACACAGTGTTGTCGCTCATCAAATGGGCAAATTCTACCAATAGCAGATAATAGACATAGACTCTCAGTCTGCTTAGAAAAGGCCTCATCGTTCCCAATACGATGGCAAACGGTAAGTAGTTGGTTCGCATTCAGATTATCTTTGACAACCGTTTGTAATGCTTTCTGGGCCTTGCTATCGGCACGGATACTTAGTTCTAGTGTTTTCTCTACTTCAGCAGGGGTTAAATCAAGCCCCTTAATCATCTGTGTCTGTTGACTGGGACTAAGTTCTTTGTACTTTCCTCTAGTTACAATGGTTAATAACATTGATGGTATCATAGATAGAACTCCTCTTTCAAAGAGTTCTTTAGCTACCATTTCTGGTTTCATCTGCCCTAGTTGGGCATCCTTCAAATAGCTAGAGGTGGTTTGAGCAAACTCGTCAAATGAACCTTTATGGCTTCTTGCTAATGCTGCCAATAAATATCCCTTGATGTTTAATTCACTTTTTTCTTTTAGTACATCATCTGCTAACATAGCCACTGCTTGTAAATAGGACTTGTTTGCAGATCTACTACTGAAATCTCTTTCTAAAAATAGATTGCCAATCTCTACTCCCATGTATCTAGTTATTTGCTCATAAGTATTGATTTTTCGAATCAAAGGGAGATTTTTCCCCTCTTTTTTAGAAAGTTGATAGTGGGCTTCGCAAATGGCAAGAAGGGTTCCAATAAGTACCTCGCAACTTTCAGGAACAATAAATTTAATTTGGCTAACATTTGACCTATTTTTCGTTTTATTGGGCGTAATATTGAGATAGGCTAGTCTTGTTGTGATGCTTAGAAGAGTTTTTCTGGCTTCGACACTACTCCATTTTCCTCTCTTTATTGCCTCAAGTACCTCTGCTGATGGTCTTGTAAGCTGAGGGTGGCCGAGCTGTTCCAAATCTGTTTGCCTTAATGCACAAATGTAGTGGAGAGCGAGGTAAAGCCAAGTGTCAGCAAAGTCTTTTGAGTGAGCAGCTTGTTGCCACATTTTATTTTCTTGAATGTACGTTTCGTTAAAGAGATAATACATCAGTTGTAAATAGTCATCGAGCTCATAGGCGCCGTTTTTATCATCCAGTGTGTAACGAGAAACCATCTCATACGATTTACGATATTTTGTTATTCGTTTTGAAAGTAACCAATTTGTGAAACGAATGATTTCATCGCCATGAGTTTTGATAAGTGCTTCAGTTGCTTTTTCTAACAGAGTTTCAAGTTGGCTATCACTGTATAGAAACAAGTCCCTCTTTAGATAATAGGCAAGAAAATCTTGAAGATAAAATAGGCTTGATTTATCAAGTTTATTCTCCTCTGAATATTTTATGAAGTATTCATGTGTAGTTGGAAATCGTTGCTCCAAGATGCTTGAGACCGCTCTAACGCCTGCTGGTTTTAGCAAATAATTCCGAACTCTCAATGTGATAAACTCTGCATCATTATCGGAGACCGAAAGATTACCCAAATCAACAGAAATGCCAAACCAATCATTATCAAGTAGGAATTGACTTACCTTTTCTCTAGCTTTATCATTATTACAGTTTAGTTCTGTAAGTAACTGTTCCAAATGTCTTCTGATATTTACCGCCACTACTCTCCTCCTCTTCCGAATAAATCATCGGCCCGCCAATTGAGATAGTCAAAGACGCCATTATTAACCTGGCCATACTGTTTGGCAATCTCACCCTTGTTTTGGAGATAAACCCAGGCACTTTCAGGGGACTTATCGCCCCTGGCTGACATGAGTTCACTAATCTCATTGACTCCAGACAAGACTAACTGCGTAGTGTACCAGTGTCTGAAAATATGAGGGGAAATATTGTGCTCCTGTAAGAGATGGCCAAAGAACACCACTTCTTCATCATCCGCATTCAAGAAAATTGGTATCATCTCTTCTCGAATAATCTTTCGGAAACGCTGATAATAGACATCATAAGTCAAAGCCTTCCCTTGCTTGTTCAAATTCAGTGGTCCGTAGTCCTTCTCATACTTCTGACCTTCTAGATACGCCATATAATCATTGTAGGTGTCCACAAATACTTCTAGAAAGATATATGGGACTGCTTGCATCCGCTCCTTCTTGATGCGTCCTGTGGGTTTTAAATCACTTCTAAGAGGGATTTCTTTTCTTAAGTCTATTTCTATTTTGAAAGTTTCGCCGTAGCTTTGGTGGAAGAGAATACCTGGTCCTAACGGACTATCTTCTCTTCTCACATTACAAGCCTCCGATGGTCGTAAACCAACAAACGCCCCTAGTGCAACTACCATGAGTATGTCTTTGTGATTTTTGGCGATATGAGCAAAGAGCATTTCAAAGGCAGCATTTGGCATGTCACGAAAGATCACTTGTTCAGTGTTGCTATCGTCATAAAACACCTCAAAACTCGGCTCCTTACGCTTGATTAACCTTCCTCGCTTATTTGTAAAGGATGTAGTCGTATAGAGCTCCTTAGATGTCAGCATAGCCTTCCCTTTTCGTTCATTAAGATAGAGTGTTAAAAAATCAAGTACGGTGTTTACACAAATCTCCACTGTACTTTTCTTTCTGTGCTTGCTATCGCCAGGCAAGGTTCCTAAGCCATAGTGCATCAGAAATTCCTGGACCATCTCTAGGGTTAATTGGTCTAAGTTACGAATACCACATACAGGAAAAACGTAATTGAGGAACTTGATGACATAGGTAAAGCGTTTGTTTCCATCGTCAGAGATTGATTTAATCTTGGCTGAGGATTTGACATATCGGTGGAAATTAGTAAACTGTAAGCTGCCATCATCTTGCTTTAGAGCAATAAACTGCTTTGTCACAATACGGTTATCGCCTAAGATAAGAGAGTGCGTATAACAGACAAATTTCATACGGTCTCCTTTCAAACTTTCCTAGACAATATACTAAAGAACTAGATTTAGTACTTTTATTTCTGCATCAACTTTCATCAATAAGAGCCTATCTATTGCCTGCATCACTTCTTTGTGTTTCTGATATGGGTGGATTCTCAACAACATTGTGACAATCCCTTGATTGTAGGCGATAATCTTAGCCCGATTCTCCTTGATAACGGTTATATCAAAGTGATAATTCGCTTTGGCGTGATAAATGACTTCTTCGAAATATTCTTTGGCGTGTTCTAAGACAATCTCACAAAACGTATCCACACTGAGTATTCCCGCCTGTGGCGTTACCTCCGAATGGGATTTATCATCCCTGGCATATTCGAGGCTCATCATTATATTGACAAAGTTATCTCGAAATTCTCGAATTCCTGAACTTGAAAATTCATATAATTCAGGGACTGAGAATTGGCTTAGCTCCCTCATAATCTCTCGAACCAGCTTCTTAGCTCTTAATTGGTCTTCCATGCTTGATTCGTAGTTGTGTAAGTCGTTCATATTTTCCATTGCATTCACTTCCCTTTCGTAGTATCTGCTTGGTATTTGTCACTCTTGTTATTTCCTACTGTATTTCAATGACATAAACACAAAAAAACGACCAGATGAACATGTCTTTCTCAATTGCAGAGCACTGCAATTAGAAAACATAGACACGTTCATACATTGATCGTTCTTGTATTATCTTTTGATTGAATAACAAAAGTAAACCTTATTCAAAGTAAACGTGAGCTATGTGATAGCTAGTAATAAAACGGCATCATAGTTTGGTTGAAACCAACTATGAATTGGTTAACCTCCCTCATTGCTTTATATACTTAGTTCTTTTACTTAGTTTTACTTTACTTTTGTTATTTTACTTATTTTTGGTATTATATCACATTTGTGGTAAAAATGCAATTTTAAAGAGTGAGTCGTTGAGTAGCTCTTGAAAACAGGTAACTGTTATCTCTAAAGTAATACATCTATTATAAACTGGTCCCACATTCGACGCAGAACATAGCTTCTTCAGGTAGTGTTGTTCCGCAATTTGTACAGAACTTTGCACTACTTAGCTGAACATTATTATCATCAAGTTGATTTTGTGGAATACTAAAAATGACTGTTTCGGTATCTACTGGTTCAGTGATACCTTCGCTATTTTGACTTTAAGATAGCTCAAAAGTTTCATTGATATAAATTCGCAATTCATTATTCATTAAAAGAAAGTGATTCAAAAATAACGGATCATTTCTTAGTCTAATCTATGTAAAGCAACTTCTCTCGAGGTCGCTTTTTTTCTTATTTTCATCTAATTCAGCCCCAAAATTAATAATTTTTGTTTGAATATCAGATCTTAATTTTGATAATGTATGTATAGATTGTATAAATTCATCAAAATGAGCTTCTAATAACAGTTGTCGCAGAACTGTAAGGATCGATTTTTCATATACAATAATTTTATCTATTTCTGATAACAAATCTTTAGACGTAATCTCATTATTTGTTTTTACTTGATAGTAAATATCATTGTAATATATTTCGGTAGCTTCAATAAATAATTCAATTAGACACTTCTTACTATCGCTTTCCTTACAATTTGTCTGTGAACTATAATATAACTTATCCCGCTCCTTTCTGTAATCAATCATTGCGTTAAAAAAATTGAGTTGAAATGGAAACTCGGCTAAATCAACCATTTTTTCCAATTCAGCAATTTGTAACGTATTGATAGAATGTATAATTTGATAAACATTGTCTTTTATTTCCTTTTGATATTTTTTCTGTTTCATACTCTGCATATTTCTTTCCATTCTTTTCCTCATTTCTTTCCAGAACTACAAAATCCTCGAATCCGAGATTTTGCAATCGCAATAGAAGTTTCATCAATCACGATTTTTACTAAATCTCTTACTTTTAATAAATGCTCTTCAGTATTCTTGTGCAATAGTGTCGATCAAGATTGAAAGCTCTTAAATTGAATTTTCAAGTAGCCACAAACGCAAAAAAAACGATCAACTGGCTTATACAAGCGTCAACATCTCCGCTAGCAGCATACTGCCACACGACTTCATTGACGGTTTCTTCCTTTGATCGTTCTGTTAATCTATCTTTTTCTGTAAACAAAAGTCCACCTCTTTCTAGTAAATGGAGCTACTATCTAAATAGCTCAAGCAATGTCGACTACATAGTTAGGTAATAACCAACTATGCATTGGTTAACCTCCCTCGTTGCGTATTTACTTAGTTCTTTTACTTAGTTTTATTGTACTTTTGTTAATTTTACTTTTTTTGTATTATACCATAGATTTTGATTTTGTATAGTAAAAATTTCATTTTATCTTGAAAAAACACATTTTTGTGATATAATTGTTGCATAATAAAGCAACAAGGAGATAAAATCTCATGTTTTCAGGAACACGACTTAAAGAGCGAAGGATTGAAAAAGGCTATTCTCAGACAGATTTAGCCAAACTATTAAAGATTAACAGGGCATCGTATAGTAAGTGGGAGTCTGGTAAATCAGTACCAAATCAGAAACATCTCACTGCTATCGCTAATATCCTAGATGTACCTGTTACTCACTTCGAGTCGGAGTATAAAATTGTTAACACTTACTTACAGCTAAACAACAACTATCGTTTAGCCCTTGAAGACTACGCAGATGACCTACTTCAATCTCAGATTAGAGAAGAAAATAAGGTTATCCGGCTTCACGCGGTTGATGTTCTCGAAGAGATTCAGCTTTCTGCTGGTCCTGGTCAAGGCATCTACGACGAGTACGCAACCGAGACAGTCTACGCTGATAGGGAATACTCGGGCTATGACGTTGCTGCTTGGGTTAGAGGTACCTCAATGGAGCCTCAGTACTTGGATGGCGAAGTAGCGCTAATTCGCGAGACAGGGTTTGACTACGACGGTGCAGTCTACGCTCTTGTTTGGGAGGGGCAAACTTATATCAAAAAACTTTATCGTGAGGAAGAGGGACTCCGCATGGTCTCTATTAACAAGCGGGGTAACCCTGACCGCTTCATTTCCTATGAAGATGATTTTCACGTTGTAGGAAAGGTTGTCGGTCACTTCATGCCAATTGAGGGAGTGTGATATGAAACTAAAAGATATTCTAGAAATCGGAACCTACGGATTCAATCCTGAGTGTAAGGTTGAAATCTTTGACATGGATCAATTTGAAGAACGGTTGGAAAATGAAGGCTTTGACCAAATCCTCATGCCGACCAATGAAGACGCAACGATCTACCCCTATGGATTCTTGTTAGAGGATTCTATCTTGATTGCTATGACAGAGGAAAGTGAGGAAGCGGATGAAAATTAGAACACTAGACTGTGGGTGTCAAAGACAATTAGAAGATGTTGTCGTCAATGGCGAGGTGCATGAAATTCAAGTGTTTGGACACACACCTGATGACCCTCCACTCAGCCAAGAAGATAAAGAAAAGATTGCACATATCATTGAAAACTTCCTAGCGAGTAAAGAGCAAAAGGAGGAAACCTATGATTGAACAACTTCCCTATCTCGAAGATAAGCGAATTTTGATTCAATTCTATGACGGTACCACTACTGATATAACCTCGTATATTCTAGAACTGGCTGCCCAATGGTTTAGGGACAACAACTTCCATGTGAACAAGAGTCTTTTGCCTGATGAAATACAGGCGCTCACATATATTGAAGATAAAGAACCCTTGGATTTTATTGAGCGGTTTTACAAGATTCAAAATGAAGACTATACTCCTACTGCTTCTGAAAAGGAAATGAATAATGGTTTATATAAAATCAGAACCCCCCAGCAAGACTAAGGAGGTACACTATGAAGACAAATGATATGATTAGTTTCAAGGACCAGCGTATTGTCTTTACTCCAGACAAGGTAGCATACGATATCACTGACTGCATTGCTGAACTTGTCGAAGAACTAGGAAAACTCAAAGCGAGGTAATACTATGGGTTATATTGACTATTCAAAGGAACCACAGTCAGATATCGCTTTTGTTGATATGAAATCTTTTTACGCCTCGATTGAGTGTGTAGAAAGGGGGTTACACCCACTTAATACTTCTCTATGTGTGATGAGTAGGGCGGATAATTCGTCAGGCTTGATTTTGGCATCATCTCCTATGTTTAAAAAGATTTTCGGAAAAGGTAACGTGGGACGTGCCTATGAATTACCATTTGATGTCAATACACGCAAGTTCAACTACTTCCGTGCTAAGGAGGCTGGATTGCCAACACATCCTAAATTTGTCTCCTACATTGAAAATTGGGCTAAGCGCACTTTCATAGTTCCGCCACGTATGTCCCTATACATTCAGAAAAATTTCGAGATTCAAAGAGTTTTTCAGGACTATGCTGCTGTCAATGATATACACCCTTACTCCATTGATGAGGCGTTTATTGATTTGACCCAGTCACTCAATTACTTCGTGCCAAACAAAACCTTGTCTAAGAAAGATAAGCTAGATATTATCTCAGCTAAACTTCAGCAGGATATTTGGCTAAAGACAGGTGTTTACTCAACAGTTGGCATGAGTAATTCGAATCCACTATTGGCAAAACTAGCTCTCGATAACGAAGCTAAAAAGTCAATCACTATGCGGGCTAACTGGTCCTACGAAGATGTTGAAACCAAAGTGTGGAACATTCCAAAGATGACGGATTTCTGGGGAATTGGGCACCAGACCGAAGGACGGATGAATAAGCTAGGCATCTACACTATCAAAGACTTAGCTAATTTTGACCCTACGATACTCAAAAAAGAGTTTGGCGTCATAGGAGTCCAGCATTGGTTTCATGCTAATGGCATTGACGAGTCTAATGTTCACGAACCCTACAAACCTAAGAAAACGGGAATTGGTAATTCCCAGGTACTACATAAGGACTATCTAAGGCAGAGCGATATTGAGCTTGTGCTACGTGAAATGGCTGAGCAGGTAGCTATTCGCCTGCGTAGAAAGCATAAAAAAGCAACTGTGGTCCACATCACAGTTGGCTACTCAAGATTTGAAAATAAGAGACCTATCAATGTGCAGCGTAAAATCAACCCAAACAGTCGGACAATTGTCTTCCAAGACCATGTCATCTCTCTTTTCCGTGCAAAGTACACGGGAGGCGCTGTTAGGAGTATAGCCGTGAGATACGATGGTCTGGTAGATGAAAACTTTGCTGTCCTCTCACTCTTTGATGATAACGAGGTGATTGAACTTGAGGAGAAGTTAGAAACGACTATTGACCAGCTAAGAGATAAATACGGATATATTTCCGTACAGAAGGCGTCAGCTTTACTAGATAACTCACGGGCCATTGCTCGAAGTAAACTTGTCGGCGGTCACTCTGCCGGCGGATTGGAGGGATTAAAATGATTGACAGAAGTTACCTGCCATTTCAAGTTGCTAGGGAATACCAAGACCGAAAGATGGCAAAATGGATGGGATTTTTTCTGTCCGAGCACACCGCAGGACTAGACAACGAACTAAACAAGGTTGACTACTCATCAGAGTTGACGCTGGCTGATAAGCTACTTCTGTTAAACCAACTCTATAGCAATCAGCTAAGCGGTATTATCGCTATTCCTGGACAATACTACACTGGAAAAGTGGACAATCTAACATTCCAGAATGTTTCTTTCAAAACGAGAACTAGCTTCGTCAGCATCCCTATAAAGGATATTCTATCAATTGACTTGGAGGTGGAATATGAATCGGCTTGAATTTGAACGAAATGAGCTACAGATCGACTATTTCAGCGAAAGCTACCAAAATTTTGAGAGGGACTTCTACCGCTACTCTGCGATGCACATTCCTCTAACATTCTTGACTGCTGATATTTTGACCTCGATGGCGCGCTCCCAATCAGCCTACTTTAAGCTGAATAAGGAAAATGCGCTTGATAATCGTGACCACTATTTCATCTTTGACGTTGTCCAATTTGAAGAAAGTAAGCGGGTTAGGAAGTTCGTCTACAAGAAAACAACCACTTATCTAGAACAAAAAAGGAGTAAGTCGTAGTGACTCGCTCCTATTTTGTTTAATACAATCATCTTTAAATGAAACTTAAGGTAATTAATCATATAAAGTTCCTAGCTTCACTTTGAACTATGATTACAAAAAGACTCTGTAACAGTTTGCCCTTTGGATGCAAGATGATTCCCTTGAACCTGAGATACCTATGGGTGAGGTTGTTCTACTTAAATTTGCAAATGAAGTTGAAGACGGTAAACTTTATTTAGTTGTGTTTAACGGACAACCTATGTTTAGAAGAGTATATAAGCATAGCACATACTACAAGTTTGTACCTATCAATAATAAATATGACACGATATTTGCTCCATTTGAAGAGAAACTTCAAGTAATCGGTGAGATTGTTAGACATTTTAAACCGATTGAGAATTAATAAAAACACAAATACTGTAGTCCAATTAAACGGATTACAGTATTTATTTTTTTACAGAAATATATTTATTCATATTGCAATACACTCTATCGAAAATACAAAATTTTACAAACAAATAAGACGCGGTAATTGACGCGTCTTATTTGAAATGTTATAATCTTTGTTATTGAGAAATTTTTGATGATAAAATATTGGTTTTCGTATCATCTGCTAATTCTTTACGAATTACATATTGAAGGTTAGGAGAATTCTCAAGGTTATTTAAATGGGATTTGTAAGATGTAACAAAGCTCTCCCCGTCATATCTTATAACTGAATTTTCTTGATTCCATATAGTTAACAGAAGCTCCTTGAAATTAGCTGAATCTCCTTGGTCTAGCCCCTGCAGAATATTGTGAATTTGATTACCTAATTTTGCAAACCTTTTGAATACAGCTGGAAACTTTGGTGGCTCATTATCTTGCTCCAAGCCTTTTTTGCCACCACTAGAAAATTTATCTCGCATAGATGGACTATATACAAAATATTCTTCAAGTAAGAAACGTGTAACGTCTTTGTAATCACTATCCATTTCACCCGTTGATTTCGCTTTAAATATCTCTGACGGAAAAAGAATGAAACACTTAGCCAAAATTTCATTTTGAACTTCTTTTTCAAGTTTTTCAAATAACATTGGCTCGGCTTGTTCCTCACCAACTGGTACATACCATAAATTTTGTCCCGCTTTTTTCTCTTTTAGAAAATCTTGTAACAATTTTGTTTTTTCATCTTTATCTTTTTGTTTGAAAGTAGCAAAAGCATCCCAACTTTCAAAAAAGTCAGTTTCTATTTCTGGATTGACGCTGATTTCAAAACGTGGGCTGTGAGTGACTTTTATGTCCTTAACAGCTTTCCAATATTCAGTAATTCTTACCTCGAAAGAATTGACATCTTCTTTATAGCTGCCAAAAAATACAAAGATATCTTCAAAATTGGTCGTTGGAGTATTTTCATATACTGAATTTCCTGGGATTGTCCAATTTCCTTTTTCACTAGACTTTATTTCAACGCCGTAAATGCTTCCATCTTTCTCGATGCTAAAATCTGGGAATTTATGCCCTCGAATATCATTTAAGATAAACTCATTGAACTCGCCTCGTTCAAGTACTGATTGACAATATTTTTGGAAGACTTTTTCAAAGTATTCTCCATCAATTTTTTTAAAATCTATGCCAAAAGTTTCAAGTTTTTTTCCTTCAATTAATTCTTTAACCTCATTTAAGATAGTTTTTATTTGTTCTCTCATTATTATTTTCTCCTATTTAGAAAGGGTTCTACATGGTTTCTGTTTTTCATGAACATACACAATTTATTGATACCAACAAAGCAAAAGGTATCATTCAAAATATTTTAAACACTCCTCTTCGTTATAATATTCTAAGCTTATTCTCTGGTGCGGGTGGCATGGATTTTGGATTTAAAGGAGGTTTTCAACTATTCAATTACGAATACACTGAAAACCCAATTAATTTGAAATATTCCAACGATATTTTCATTCAAGCTACACAGATCTACAGAGACAATTTTACACTAGCTCATGAGATTGATACTACGAACATTACTGAAATAGATTTAGAGCAACTGGATAAAAAATATGGATTGGTTCCAAATGTTAGAAATGAAATTCAAAAAAATCCCAATGGAATTGATATTCTTTTAGGAGGATTTCCATGTCAGACATTTAGCGTTGCTGGTAAAAGAGCTGGTTTAAACGATGAGCGTGGTCAACTTTATCTTCAAATGAGTCGTTTTATTCAACATTATCAACCAAAAATATTTGTAGCTGAGAATGTTGATGGCATTCGAAACTCTCGTAATAATAACTTAGAAAATGTAGATGCTACCGCATTAGAGGTCATTATGCAACATTTTAATGACATTGGTTATAATGTCCAGTATAATGTATTGGATGCGGCAGATTACGGGGTTCCTCAATCTCGAAGACGTGTAATTATTGTTGGAGTTAGAAGTGATTTAGGGGATAATACGAATATTTATTATCCAATACCCACCCACGCAAATAAACCACGTACAGCTTTTGATGGTTTAGAAGATATTTGGTCTTTGTTTAATACCAACATTATTCCTAATCATAATTGGAATAATGTTTCTCACGCAAAATTTTATAGTGATGGAAAAAAACGACAAGGAAATAATCAAATTCTTAGGGATGCTCCAGCTCCCACAATTCGTGCTGAACATCATGGTAATATCGAAGCTCACTATAATATGGACCCAAAATACATAAATAACCCAAATGATCCTAATGACAAAAAAGGGTGGAGACGATTAAGCGTTAGGGAATGTGCCAGATTACAATCTTTCCCCGATAATTTCATCTTTAACACCAGTACGTCGTCGGCCTACAAAGCCATTGGAAATGCGGTTCCCCCAATACTAGCCTGGCATATTGCCAACGCTATAATCTATTCTCTTTATAAAATAGAAAATTTTAAAGAATAACCTAACAATAGTTTAAACTAATGCTACAAAATTATCAATACAATGCCTAAAAAGTTCTTTATCTTCAAATTAAGAAAAAGGAGTAAGTCATAGTGACTCGCTCCTTTTTTCTTAAGTCAATTTTGTTATTTACACATATAATTCATCTTTGATTGATTCAATAAATTCAGTATAGAATCTTTTAATACTAGCAGAAACATAATCTTGGCTTTCTGACTTAGTATTTTGCAGAAGGGTTGTATAACTTGTTAACTGCTCTACTTCAGACAATTCCACATCAAATTTTTTCACTTTGCAAAGATTACTCAAATCATCAACAAAAGTTGATAATGTTTCGATGTTATCTGTTCCATAGACATTTTTACTTAGACGAATTTTTAAATTGCCAAGCTCACTATCTAAATTATCAAAAATATCCTCAAAATCCATATTATCCTCCTATTTTATTCAGCTAATTCCTCTAGATTTACATCTAGATACCTTGTAATATTAACCGCAGTTTTAAACGGCATATCTACTTGTTCTGCTTCCCACCTAGCGACAGTTCTACTTGTTGCTCCAATGGCTTTTCCCAGCTCAACCTGGGACACTCCTTTTGCTTTACGCAATTCCTTTAGTTTCATTTTTATTCTCCTATTCTTTATCCTCTAACTTTATTTATTCGAAAAAGAAATGAAGAAATGTAAAATTATTAATCAATTTTTTAAAAAAGATTCGGGTATAATTCTTTAGCTTCATGTATTGCTTGGTCAAACCTAGCTTTATCAATATAGTTTGATACTTTGCCTTCTGGCTCACTAAAAGCATCATCCAAACTTTCAATCATTTCATTCCAATAGGCATTTGACGTATCAGATTGATTAGCTTGCTGTTTAATCAATTGTTCTCTTACTTCTTTTAAGGCTATATCAAGTTGATTAACTGAGTAATCGAATAAGTATGGGCGAATAAGACCTCTCAGAGCGTCTTTACAAGCCTCGACATCATTGATTGTAGCATATTGATACAGAACCTCCAAAACGCCGTCAGAGAACGATTTAGGAAGGTCTGAGTGAGTGCTACTATTTATTATTGAATTCATTCCTTAATTCCTTGCTTTATGATTATGTTGGATTGATTTCTGATGCCCAAGTTTTAAATTTCAAGCTAATATATAGCATTACATTGAACAACTTTAAGAATTCTGTTTTTGAAATTTCACCTGCCCATCTCCCGTGGCCAATCATATGTCGGTTAGGTTTGTCTAACGTAAAACGTTTTGTATCTTTGAAAAATTGATACAACCACTCAAAGAAACCTAAATCTGCAAATGACTTACTTAGTAGTGATTTGTCTAATTTAGATACTGCACCCGTTCCAACAGGCATTTTAGGTGCATCACTTAATATTTCAGAGAATCTTGTTAGTGCCCCATCAATTGCTAGTGTGGCAAGAGAATATGCAGCGTAGTAATTATTTGATTTGTAACAATCTAGCATTGAATCTAGTAAAGTAGCTGGGTAACATCCAACTTCGTAAATCCCTTGAATTTCGCTCTCTTCAGAAAGAAATTCATCTAGAGCATTGATCCAATCTTTTTCCAGTTCAGCAAATTCTCTGTTCCTTAGCCTGTCATAAATTCCAATCTCATTAAAAAAAATTACCCATCCATTTTTTGCAAGTTGACGAACATTTATAACAATCTCGTCAATCTCTTCCTGACTATACTCAGTATTAAACTTCTTGAGTATTTTTGCTACATCAGAAAATACTTTTGAATAACTTAAATCTACATTTGCCAGCAGTCCTTTAACAGATTCAGTTATCGAATTCATGGCTGCCAGATACTCTTCGTTTACGATTGGGTAAATTTTAGGTATTGAGGAAGAGATAGCATTTATAAGCTTAGAATCAATAATCGAATTAAAATTTGATGGAAGATAAGTCTTTGCTACAAGATTTGCAGCGAGAGCTGATGAAGCTAAAGAAGACGCGTTTATTCGTTCTATAGAATCTTGAAGGGAGCTCACTGCTGATACCAATGCAGTATTATTTACAAGGTTAGAAATTGCTTTTTGGTTAATTGTTGGAAGATTTATTTCATCTTTAAGCTTTTCAGGTTCAATATTTGTCATAGATTACTCCTCCTCAAAATATAAATTCATTATATCATGAAAAAGTCATCTATAATTTGTTTTTGTTGAAAATGTATCCTCTAAACATAGGGTTCAAATAGCATTTTTTAAAAAATAGAAAAATAGCAATATCCCCCAAAATCCTTTACAATATAAAGTAACTGAAAAAATGTACTTTTGAAAGTGCAGAACTTTTTCAAATTGTGGATGATAAATGTACTTTTCAAAATGGATACAATGAATAAAATAAACGAATCATTATGTACAATAAATAACCCTATTCAAAAGTACAAAATAAAAATAAAGTACATTTTTTAATCAATGTACTTTATGCTTCTATCCCAGTATTATCAAGGGTTTAGACCATCTTAGGTCAATTGTTCATAAATTTTTAGTTTTTATTTTATAACCAAAAAAAATTTTTTTAGGAAAAATCAGCTAAAAATGTACTTAATTCAAGGCTAAACTGGAATTTCTAGATACCCTTATTTTTCCATAAAAATGTACTTTATTAACTAGAAAACTGGAAATTTTTTCAAAAGTACATTTTTCTAGTTTGATAATAGATATGTATAAATTCTGAGGTGGTTAAATTTATGCTAAATTTCATACCTATCAATCCTGACAACTGGCGAATTCCGCTTTCCATTTTTCCTTCACAGACAGGCTTTGTTGCTGATAAGATGACCACGCTGGCTCAAGCTTTTGCCTACCGTGAATTTAATAGCCAGGCTTATTTGATTTATGACCATCAATTGCCTGTCGGTTTAATCATGTATCACGATTCACCTCAAGTCAAAGCCTATCACCTATCAGAATTTTTCATTGATAAACATTACCAGGTTCAGGGCTATGATCGACAAGATATGAATCAATTTTTAGACAATATTCGTAGAGAAAAACGTTTTTCAGCCGTTGAATTATGTATCCTTGAAAACAATGATTTAGCAAGAAAACTATATGGATCCCTTGGATTTGTGGAAACGGGTGATGCTGACGGAGATGAAATAGTATTTCGTTTGAATTTATAAAACCCAACATTTGCATATTAAATATTATGTAAACTATTTTTTATTTATTTGATAACTGCATCATTAACTCCATAGCCGTTTCTTGATTACGGAGATAGACCTTGATGCCTGTTGATTTGACCCGTTTTGTAAAGGCACTTTGACTGAGTTTCAGTTTCTGAGCTAGGGATTTTTGCTTAAAATGTTCAGAATAAATGCCAGTCTCTACCAATCTTAGGATGAATTGCTTTTGCGAATGACTCCACCGATCTCGCATAAAATCGCTGGTCGCTAAAAGACTGTTAATGACCTTGTCAATATGGGGATAGTCGGAAGAAAATCCGTTGGCTCTACTTCCGTAATCGTCTTGTGTCTGGATCAAAGTTAGAGCTTTCTCAGCCTCACGCTGAGCTTGAGAATTGCTTGAGAAAATGCTGGTTTTCTGCACTGCATCATCCAGCTCACCCAAACCAATTCCTATTTGCAACTGATAACCTTCGGCCAGAGACAGATGTAAATAATCAAGAATTTGCAATAAATCCGCGTTGGGTTTGACTTGAGCCTCTAGCAGTCCACCTCTATGGAGAGTAAAATCAGTCAATAATTGACTAGCATAAACCTGATTTAGACGACTAATAATCGTAAGAATGTTTATTTCTGTTTGTGATTGTCTTGATAAAGGTGTAATCTGGCCAGTAATCATCATCATTTTATTCATAATTCCATTTTAAGGGAAAAATATAAAAATGTCCATTATAATGGAATTATGATTAAAATATTTGTTATGCAACTAGGTCATTACTAAACTTCTATTAAGACTGAAAGAAACTATTCTAGCACTTACCTGACTTTTTTACCTTTTACATATTAAAACCCAGCTAAATGGAATAATCAGTCTAGCTGGGTTTAGTTAGTTTATTGTTGTAAGGATAAATATAGATGAATGGAAGATTCTAGCGATTTGCCCAGGCGATATCAAGATTTAGAGTCTCTTGAGTTGTATATTGTGCGCGATATGGATTCCAAATTAAATTAGCTACTGACGAAACATTCTCATTAGTATAATATCCATCGTATTGTGTCAATCCATGAAGTTCAATGATATCATTAAGTTTTGCAGCGTAGGCTGTATCTGTTGCGTATGTACCAGTTAAAGCATTAGTAGCATCCAAGTAGCTACTGGTGTTGGAACGCCAAACACTGTTAAAATAAGGTTGGTGAACAATGTTTACGTAATCAGCTAAAGACTCATAATAACTTGGATAAGTACGAAAATAATCAACGATATCATAGGTATTTCCATATCCATCATCTTCCCATGTTTGAAGGGATACAGATTGTCCATTGTATGCTCCCTTGATACCAAATAAGTTATTGTACGGGGAAATTGATAACCCAGATTGTCCATAATTAGATTCATGTATAGCCTGTGCAATCATGACAGATGGATACAAATCATAGGCGTTGGCTAATTGCTGCGCAGATGGTGCAATTGTATTGATAAATTGTTGTCTATAATCTGCCACTACATATTCTGTAGCTTCAGCCAGTCGAATCGTCTTATTCCCAAATACAAATAAACTAATCGTTAAAAAGACAATACCACTGCCAGTAATATTGAGAGAGGATGTTTTTTCATTGATTGAAAATATTGACCTCTTGAATACTGCATAATACCTAAATCCTTTTTCATAGTTTAATGGTAATCATTATACAATTTTCAGACATTAATACTCAAGATAGTTTACTTTATAACTTATATTACAAAAAAAGTTTACATAACATTCGTTATGCAAACTTAATTGTTAGTTATTCTTCTACCCATACGGAAACCGAGCCTGGATTGACATAGAAACGCCCCCATCCATTTTCATCTAATTGAATGGTGTCTTGTCGATGACCGGTTGCATCTACAAATACTTTTCCAGCATTTAAAGTTCCCATATCCATGTCTTTGTATCCTTCATCTGCATTGCTGATAACGCAGGCTAGACCTTTAGGATGCTCATTATCCCCTTGGCAAACCCAACCAATACAATTTGGATGATCGAGATAATCAACCTGTGGACCGTAGGTATGATGTTGACGGATAGCAAGTAATTTATCCAAGATTTCATTGAAGGCAGCTTGTCCAAATTCACCTGAAATACCGTAATAATCACCGTAGAATAAGGTTGGCAATCCTTGTTGACGTAGCAAAATTAAGGCGTAAGCAGCTGGTTTGAACCAATCTGCGACTGTTGATTCTAGCGCCTGTCCACGTTGTGTATCATGGTTTTCGACAAATGTAACGGCAAAATCAGGCTTTGTTTTCACCAAGCTACCATCAAAAATGGTCCGTAAATCGAAAGATTGCCCTTCATTACCCGCCTGAAAGAAATTCATGTGGAGCGGAACGTCCACCAAGTCAAGTTGGTAATCTGTACCGTCGATATAACTTTGACTATCTGCTTCACTGTCTTTCCAATATTCTGCGAAAGCGTACAGGTCAGGCTTAATTTCTTGTCGGACAAATTCCATAAAGGAAGCGATATAATCTTCCCCAATATGCTTGGCAGCATCAATCCGAAAGCCATCAACCTGAGTTGTTTCGATAAACCATTTTACCCAATCTTTGAGATGCTCTACTACTTCTGGGTGCTTGAAATCAATGTCATTGAACATCAGGTAATCGTAGTTACCGTGCTCTCCGTCGACCTGATCCTGATTGGCCCAGCCCTTGTTCTCTCCTACGATTTGATAAATGCCCGTTTCATTGTGGGCAGCATCAAAATCAAGCCCTGTGAAATGATACCAATGCCACTTAAAATCATTGTAGACATCGTTACGACCTTGGAAATCATAACCAGTATAACCCTTGATTTCATAGGGCTCAGAAAGACTTTCTTGCCGATTATCAGGGTTCATCCGACGAACTTGGAAGCTTTCTTGGTAGTCTCCACCAGCCTTGTGGTTGAGGACAATATCCGCAATCACTGCTATCCCTTGTTCGTTGAGAGCATGAATAGCAGCCAGATACTCATCTTTTGTTCCGTATTTGGTTGGAATGGTGCCTTTTTGGTCGAATTCTCCCAAATCAAACAGATCATAAATCCCATAGCCGACGTCATCTGGTCCTGTCGCTTTAAAGGCAGGTGGCGTCCAAACATGGCTAATTCCTAATTCTTTCAGATGCGGAGCGTCATTTTTTAGCCGATTCCAATGGTCGTGATCAGCAGGCAGATACCATTCAAAATATTGCATTAATGTAGAACGTGTCATCAAATCTTCTTTCTATTTGTGGAGAACGAATTATTTACGCTTTTTCTTAGCTTTTTTCATCTTGTTGACTTGACGTTTCATGGCCTGCTCCATGGCAAATTTTCCAATCTTGCCTTTGAGCCCACCACCAAACATGGATGACATGTCAGGCATACCAGCCCCGCCCATCAGTTGGCTCATATCGGGCATTCCGCTACCACCCATCATATCTTCTAAGGCAGACATATCCATATTGTTTGGCATATTTTTCGGAATATTATTAGGGTTAATACCCATCTGTTTCATCATTTTGCTCATGTCACCAGACATCATGCCTTGCATGAGGGATTTTGCTTGGTTGAAATCCTTGATAAATTTATTGACTTCGACAAAGCTATTCCCTGAACCTTCCGCAATCCGACGGCGACGGCTCGGAGTTAATAAATCCGGATTTTCTCGTTCTTCAGGCGTCATTGAGGACACAATGGCACGCTTACGAGCAATCTGTTTTTGATCAACCTTTAGATTTGCCAGAGCTGGATTGGTTGACATACCAGGAAGCATTTTGAGCAAGTCTTCCATCGGTCCCATGCTTTGTACTTGGTCGAGCTGGTCAATGAAATCGTTGAAATCAAAGGTGTTCTCGCGCATTTTTTCCGCCAGTTCCAATGATTTCTTCTCGTCGTACTCCTTGCTGGCCTTTTCAATCAGTGTCAACATATCCCCCATACCGAGAATACGAGATGACATACGGTCTGGATGGAAGGTTTCGATGTCCGTGATCTTCTCACCAGTACCAGTGAATTTTATAGGTTGGCCAGTAATGTGACGAACAGAAAGCGCCGCACCACCACGCGTATCACCGTCAATCTTAGTCAAAATCACACCAGTGATCGACAACTGGTCATTAAATTCCTTGGCAACATTAGCGGCCTCTTGACCAATCATAGCATCGACTACCAAGAGGATTTCATTTGGTTGGACAAAGTCTTTAATATCGCGCAATTCCGCCATCAGGGCTTGGTCAATCTGCAAACGACCGGCCGTATCGATGAGGACATAGTCATTGTGGTTGGCTTTGGCTTGTTCCAAACCTTGGCGCACAATTTCAAGGGCAGGAACTTGGTTGCCCAATTCAAAGACAGGAACATCAATCTGTTGCCCTAACGTTTTCAACTGGTCAATGGCCGCTGGACGGTAAATATCCGCCGCAATCAAGAGAGGACGCGCATTCTCCTCTTGCTTGAGTTTGTTGGCCAATTTACCGGTAAAGGTCGTTTTACCAGCACCTTGGAGACCAGCCATCATGATAACGGTTGGAATTTTCGGTGATTTGATAATCTCAGCCGTTTCCGAACCCAGAACCGCCGTCAATTCTTCGTCGACAATCTTGATGATTTGTTGAGCTGGATTGAGGGTATCGATGACTTCGTGGCCAATGGCACGCTCACGCACCTTCTTGATAAAATCTTTGACGACTGGCAAGGCTACGTCCGCCTCAAGCAAGGCCAAACGGATTTCCTTGGTCGCTTCTTGAATGTCGCTCTCGCTGATTTTTCCTTTTCCACGCAGATTTTTAAATACGTTCTGCAAACGCTGGGTTAAATTTTCAAAAGCCATGTGTTCTCCTTTTAATCTCGATTATCAATGCTGGTTAGGACAGAGATTTTTTCATGCAAAAACGCATCTTCTGGATATTTTTCCAAAATCTCATCGAAAATTTGGCTGCGCACAACATAGTCCGAGTACATGTGCAACTTCATTTCGTAGTCCTCTAGCAATTTTTCGGTTCGTTTGATGTTATCATAAACCGCCTGACGGCTCACCTGAAATTCCTCAGCTATCTCTGCTAAACTATAATCATCCGCATAATATAGCTCGATATAGTTCATTTGCTTGTCCGTCAATAAGGCAGCGTAGAATTCAAATAAGGCATTCATTCGATTGGTTTTTTCAATTTCCATAAACTTTATTATATCAAAAATTCTAGCGTTAATAAATAAGAAAATCCGTTTCTAGTGGGAAAACGGATCATTTGTTTGCATAATTTTATTTACGTCTATTTAGAGAGTTTTAAGACGAGCGAAAATACTCAAAATGTACCTTTGTCAATGATGTGAGACCAAAAAGGTGATTTTGAAGTTATCCATTTGTTAAGCTTTACTAGGAGCTAGCTTCTAGTAAAGCTTTTCTGATATCGATAGGAGATTTCCAGCCTAAAGTTT